>NZ_JBHYIK010000008.1:69898-164804 GCF_042739735.1 Amycolatopsis sp. NPDC059027
TCTCTCTTTGCGGTAGATCCCCGGCCCCCCCCTACCACCCGTGCCCTCGCGGGGGCCCGCCCCCGCGGGGGTCGCCCGCGCCCGCGCGGCCCCCCCGGGGGGGGGGGGCCCCCGCGCCCACGGTCCGGCGGACTTCCGGCGCTAAGGAGCTTTCGTGAACCTCAAGGCGAAACTCGCCGCGGCGCTCATCGGCACGGCCCTGCTGGTGACGGCTTCGGTGGTCTATACGTTGCAGGCCAAGGCGAACAGCCCTGAACGACGTCAAGCCGAAGTCGCCGTGGACAAGGCGCGCCCGGCGCGGCTGGAACCGGGACGGCTGCTGTTCCGCAGTCTCGCCGGGGGAGTGGACCACGGCAAGGTCGCGTCGGTTTCGCTCGCGGATCCCGGCGGGCCACGGCGGGTGAGCACTCTCGGCTGCGATCGGTTCTCCGCGGCCGCGAACGAGGGGCTGTGCCTGATCGGGGTGCCGGGCCCGGCACCGAGCGCCGCCGCGGTGTTCGTCGACGCCGGTCTCGCCGAGGTGAAACGCGTCGACGTCGCCGGAATCCCCAATCGCGCCAAGCTGTCCGCCGACGGCCGGATGGCCTCCTGGACGACGTTCGTCACCGGCGACTCGTACTCCCAGGCGGGCAGCTTCTCGACCCGCACCGCGATCATGGACCGCCGGGAGGACCAGTTGTCCAGCAACATGGAGGACATCCCGCTCCGCATCGGCGATCGGCGGCACCATGGCGAGGACGTCAACTACTGGGGCGTCACCTTCGCGAAGGACAACCGGGTTTTCTACGCCACGGTGGCCACCGGCGGGCGCACCTACCTCGTCCAGGGCGACAACGAAGCCTGGGCCGCCCACACCCTGCGGGAGAACGCGGAATGCCCGTCGCTCTCACCGGACGGCACGAAGCTCGCCTTCAAGAAACGGGTTTCGGCCGACGGCGCGCGGCCGTGGCGCGAACACGTTCTCGACCTGGCCACGATGAAGGAGACACCGCTCGCGGAGACCCGCAGCGTGGACGATCAGGTGATCTGGCTCGACGAAAACACGATCGCCTACGGGCTGCCCGGCGAGAACGGCGCCGCGGGCGACATCTGGGCGGTCCCCGCGGACGGCTCGGGCACGCCGCGGCTGCTGGTTCCGCGGGCCGCGTCCCCGTCCGTCGCGTAGCGTTTTCCCGGCTATGCCGTGAGCAGGCGGATCCATGCCTGCGTGGTGGTCTCCTTGTTGGTGATGGCGGCGGGTTCGTAGGCCTGCGCGCAACTGCCTTCGCTGTGCCGGATCACCTCGTCGAAGAACCAGGCGGAGCCGGCGACCGCGAGGACCGCGCTGGTCTCCTCGAGCGCCCGTTTCAGCTCGAGGGAGTCGAGGATCCGGAACGTGTGGACGATGGAGGCCCCGGTCACGCCGTGCTCGTCGTAGTTGATTTCGCCGGCGTGGATGGCGAGCCTGAGCCGGATCTGCTCCTCGGCGGGATGGATCTTGTTGTGCCAGGCCAAAGCGGTGAGCAGCGTGCCAGGAAGATGGTCGGCGAACAACGTCTTGGGGATCTCCGCGGGGGCGAGCACCAGCACGCCGTCGCCCCGGTCCTCACGGCGGCACGAGGCCCAGGGAATGCCGGCGGAGTCGAACGCGTACTGCATCGCCAGGTACAGGCCGTGGCGGATCCGCACCATGTTGGTGTTGTTCCTGGTGTGCCTGCCGAATCCCTCGATGTCGACGGTGACGATCGTGCAGTGCGCCGTCGCCGCCATGACTCTTTCCAGCCGCTCCGCCGCCGCACGGAGTTCGACATCTTCGGGTGCGGGTAGTGCCGTTTCGCCACAGCGTGACCTGGGCACCGGCTCGGCGTCGAGCCGCTCCGAAGTCGGTTCCATCATTCCTCCCCGGCAACACAAGAACTGTCCTCGGCGACGACCGGTGGGCGACGAGGGCAGAACGTCCGTCGACCTCGTACGGACTCCTCGGGGGCCGAGCGGCCGGGAGCTGCCTGGGTGCGTCGAGTGTCCGCAGCGTGATCGCCGCGACTCGGTGAGTCACTACGGACGATAGAGCCCGGTCGGGTGGCACCGCCACAGCCCCGCGAGTATCGTTCGGTTACCGTAACCATGGGATGCGCCGGGGGAGGTACTCATGATGGCACCTGGTTGTATACTGGATGAGTCAACAGAGACCTGTGTCGCCCTGATGGGGGAGTGACGTGTCAACGCCGATGTCGCCCGTTGTCGCGGCCTGGGAGCTCGCGCTCCGGCTGCGCAAGCGTCGCGAACAGGTCGGTATCGAGGTCAAGACCATCACCCAGACGCTGGGCTTCACGCGCAACTACTGGTCCGCCGTGGAGAACGAGCGCAAGATCCTCTCCGAGGAAAGCCTTCTCCGCATCATCGAACTGTTCGAGTTCGATCGCGAGGAGCGGCAGGAGCTGCTCGAACTGCGCGCGGCGGCCAAGGAGCACGGCTGGTGGGCCCGCTATTCCGGCCTTCTCGACGAGGACCTTCAGCGCCTTTACGGACTCGAGCACGGCGCCCGGAGTATCCGGACCTACGAGAACCTGATCCTTCCCGGCCTGCTGCAGACCGCCGACTACGCCCGGGCGCTGATGACCCCCGACGTCACCATTCGCCAGGTCGAGATCGACCAGCGCGTCGAGGCGCGGCTGCGACGGCAGGAACGGCTCAGGGGTGAGCATCCGCTCCAGCTGACGGCGATCCTCAGCGAAGCCGCCCTGCGGCAGCAGATCGGCGGCCCCGACGTCCTTCGGCGCCAACTCGAGCATCTCGCCGACATGATCGACGAGCATCCGGAAACCATCGAGGTGAGGGTGATCCCCTTCACCGCGACGGCGTGTGGGCTCTTCGGGGCCGCGACGGTTCATCTGATCGACTTCGACAGTCCCCGCCTTCCCACCGTGGCATGGCAGGAAACCGTGAGCACGTGGGGCATCATCGACGACTCCACCCTGGTACGCGACCTCACCATGACCTACAACGACGCGTTCCGGCGTACCCAGACCCAGCAGGAAACACGGACATTCATCCGTCAGCGCATCAAGGAACTGGCTTGACCGACAACATTTCGCCCTCGGCACCGCGAACCCGGGAAGAGTGGTTCAAGAGCAGCCACTCCAACGCCGGGGGAAGCTGCGTAGAGGTAAAGCTCACCAGCGGCGGCGTGCTGGTCCGCGACAGCAAGGACCGGCGTTCCGGCCAGCCGGTCATCGCCGTGTCCGCGAACGGCTGGACATCGTTTCTGCGCGCCGTCGCCCACTGATCGCCGCGCCGGGCACGCTTCCGGCGGAGTGCCGTGTGCGTCCCTCGGGTGTGACGCACACGGCGTGCGATCAGCCGACTTCCTTGAGGAAGGCGATGCCGTCGGTCTTTTCGAAATGCTCGGGATCGAGCGCGAAGTAGCCGTGATGGCCCGACGTTTCGACGCGGGGCGCCGGCGTGACACCCGCGTTCCGCAATGCCTTGCCCAGGCGGGACGAATCGACGAGGTATCCGTTCTCCGGCAGTGACGCCAAGACGCCTTCGAGGGTGTCCTCTCGCGGCGAGCCGAGGCCGTGCGCGGGCGCGCTGCCCACCGCCATGGCGATGAAGGCGTACCGGTCGCGCAGCCGCGCACCGGTGAGCGCGCCCGCGCTCCACCAGTCCAGCACCTGGCCGCCCATGGTCATCCTGCTCTTGTCCCGTTGCAGATGGAGGTTGTGCGCGAACACCATGGTCGGCCCCCGCCGCTCCTGTTCGTCCACAATGGATTCGAGGTTGGCTGCCATCATGCCGTCCCGCAGGCCGATCAGCCGGGTCAGCCGCGCGGGCGAGGGGGCGGCCATCGCCGCGTGGTAGCGGAGCAGGCCCGTGGCGGTCCTGGCGTACAGCTGTGCCCGCCACCACGCGGCGGGTGACGTCGCGGCGAGCAGGCGCGGGGATTCCGTGTGGCACAACGCCTGCAGGTCATCGGCGAGCAGGCGTAGTTTCGCGACGTCCTCGGAAGAGCCGACCGATTCCGCGGGGTCGTACATCGCCGCGGGATTGGTCCAGCGCTCGTCGTCGCCGGTGAGTCGTTCGATGGTTTCCACGGTGCAGGGCAGCAGCGTGGGATCGACGTGGGCCGCGAGGTAGCCGTGGAGTGCGGTGAGCGCCCGGCGTGGGCTGACGGCGCCGGTGATCTCCGTCGGCGCGTCGAAACCGTAGAACCGCAGCCGGTCTTCGTCCGCCCGGCCCTGGTTGTACTCGCGCATCCAGCGGACGAGTTCGCGGTTTGCCGCCGCGGCCCCGAAATCGTGGCTGAAACCGTCTCGCATGACGTCGTCGAGGTTGCCCGTTCCCTCGGAGACGAACCGGTCGACGATCAACCCGGCCAGGCAATCGCTTTCCAGGGCGATCGACCGGTACCCCTCGTACTCGGCCAGGTGCCGGAACAGCCGGTTGCGCAGCAGGAGAAAGGATTCCTCCCCGTGCAGGGGCTCGCCGAAGCCGAGCAGGCGGGGGCGGGTGGTGAGCGAGGGCAGGAACTGGGCCAGCACGGCTCCGATGTCGGTGCCGTGTCCTTCGGCGAAGGCCCAGCCGGCGTCCTGGATCGAAGGGCCAGAGGTCATCTCGAATCCTGTTCTTCTCGGGGTTCCGCGACACCTTCGACCGTATCGTTGAAGAGTCGGGTTAAACTTTCGTCGTTTCTCCAGTGGTTGACGTCAAGTAACCCTCAACAGGCGAGTGAGGCCCGGGGCGCGGGACGCGTTCTCCCGCGTTGCGGCGTCGGGCCGTGCGTGTTGTCGGGCGGGGAGGCGCTGGTTACCTTTCCCGGGTGGATCCGACGATTTCGCGCAGTGTGCATGTCGCCGCCGAGCCGCGAGCCGTGTGGTCGATGGTGACGGACCTGCCGCGGATGGGACGCTTCAGCCCGGAAAACGCCGGTGGTGCCTGGGTCGGCGGTGCCACCGGGCCCGCGCTCGGCGCCAGGTTCCGCGGTACCAACCGCAACGGCGCCAAGCAGTGGTGGACGCGGGTCACCGTCATCGCCTGCGAACCGGGCCACTGGTTCGCCTTCGACGTGCGCAGCCCGTTCGGGATGCGGGTCTCCCGCTGGGCCTACCAGATCACCCCGGCCGAGGGCGGCTGCGTGCTCACCGAACACTGGTACCGGGTCGGCAACTGGTTCGTCCGCCGGTTCCTCGGCCCGCGGGTGACCGGACGTGCCGACCGGCCGGGCTTCAACGCCGGTTCCATCGAGCACACGCTCGCCGCCGTCAAAACCCTTGCCGAAGCGACGGAACCCGTGCGTCCTTCTTGATCAGACGGCGAGGCGGAACTCCAGAAGGCAGCGCTGGCCGGTCAGGTCGATCACGCCGTCGAGGACCAGTCCGTGGGCCGAGGCGAGGGCCTGGAATTCGTCGACCCGGCGCTCGCGACCACCGAAGATCACGAGCATGGCCAGGTCGAATTCGGTGCCGGCGCGCCGTCCGCCGACCGGTTCGACGACCAGGATACGGCCGGTCGGGGGAACGGCCTCGACGCAGCGATCGAGGATCCGGTGCGCGTGCTCGTCGTCCCAGTCGTGCAGGATGTCGCACAGCAGATAGGCGTCCGCGCCTTCGGGAAGCGGGTCGAAGAAGCTCCCCGCGGTCACCTGGGCGCGATCCTCGACGTCGTGCGCGGCGAAGGTGCCGAGGGCTTCGGTCGCGGTGGGATCGAGGTCGAGCAGATGTCCGCGGATCCGGGGGTGGGCGGCCAGGATCGCGGCGAGGAGTGTGCCGTGACCACCGCCGATGTCGACGATGGCAGGGAACCGGTCCCAGTCGTACCCGGCCACGATCCCCGGGATCTGGGTGCGGAAGCGGTCCGTCATCTGCTGGTCGAAGGAAGCGCGGAGCCGGGGATTTTCGGCGAGGTCGGCCCAGAAATCCTGGCCGTAGCGGCGTGCGTAGCCGCCATCGCCGGTGGTGACGCTGTGCAGGAGTTCGGTGAACGCCAGCTCGGCGCGGCCGCCCGCCATGTCCAGGTGCAGGAAGTTGGTGAGCTCGTTGCCGGTGTCGGTGCAGAGGATTGTTCCGTAGCCGGTCGTCCGGTAGCCGGTCGGCGCGTGCTCGACGATCCCGAGCGTCGCGAGGTGGCCCAGCAGGAGCTCGAGCGCGACCGGTGACACGCCGAGCTCGGTCGCGACCTGTCCGGTGGTGGCGCCGTCGCCGCGTAGCCGGTCCGGCAGGCCCAGCGTCACCGCGACACGCAGCGCCATCGGCGTGGCCAGCCCGGCCAGTTTCCGGATTTCGGCGATGTCGTGTTCCCGCACGAAGATCACGATGGCATGCCGGTCAACCGGAAATCAGCCGCGTTTGGCCCGCACGATGCTCCGGTGGGCGAGCAGGCAGGTGATCACGGCGGCCCCGGCGGTGGTCACCAGCCGGGTCACGTCGACGGCCGGTACCCAGCGGACCCGGCCGCGTTCGACGACGAACGCGCCGACCGGCCGTGCGAAGTACCCCAGGCCGAGCCCTTCGCCCTCGGGCAGATCCTGTCCGCCGCCGCCTCCGCCGAACACCCGCGCCGCCGGGATCACGGTCACCTCGCCCTGTTCGACCGGCTCGCCGAAGACGGCTCGGGCCGAAACCGCGGTGCGCAGGGTCGTCATCAGCTCGTCGAGCTTCATCGCCACCTCCCGAGCGGGCGAGCTTAGCGGCCGACACCTATACATGATGTGTATACCTTCCGTGTATAGTCCGCGCTCGTGATCATGCTCGGCAAGGACATCGCGTTCGGAATCCGGTTGTCGGCAGGCGGTGGCAGACTGTCCCACACCGCCGTGCCCCGGCTTTTGCTGACGGCGTCCGGGATCGCGCTCGCGGTCTCGATGCTGCTGGCCGCCGCGTCGGCGGCGAACGTGGTGAAACTGCGCGGGGAGCGCGTCTCGGCCGCCGAAGTCGTCACGCGGCCGATTCCCGGCGTGGCACCGTTGTATCACTCCGCGGGGTACACGCGGGTGCGTGGCGACCAGATCCAGACGGAGCGGGTGGCCGCGTCCGGTGCGTCCTCCCCGGTACCGCCGGGACTGTCGCGCCTGCCCGCGCCGGGTGAACTGGTGGTTTCGCCCGCGCTGGGCGAAAAACTGGCCGCGCCGGACGGCGTATCGCTGCGGGCGCGGTTTCCCGGCACCGTGGTCGGCGTGCTCGGCAAGCCGGGTCTGCACGACGCGGGCGAACTGCGGCTCTACGCCGGCGCCGAGGCCGCCGAGCTGGCCGCCGATCCGCTCACCGGGAAGGTCTACGGGTTCGGCGGGCCGGACGACGGATTCGCGCTCCACACGCGGATCCTGCTGCTCGTCGTCCCGCTGTCCGTGGTCCTGTTGCTGCCGTTGCTGATCTTCGTGACCACGGCGTCGCGCATGGGCGCGGCACAACGGGAGCGGCGGCTCGCGGCGTTGCGGCTGCTGGGTGTCGACGCGGTCCGGATCCGGCGGATCGCCGCCGCGGAGTCCCTGCTCGGCGCGTTCGCCGGACTCGGACTCGGCGGTGTGCTGTTCCTCGGGCTCCACGCGGTGATCGGACGGCTGGATCTGTTCGGGTTCCGGGTTTTCGGCGAGGACTTCGTGCCGTCCCTGCCGTCGGCCGCTGCGGTCGTGGTGCTGGTACCGGTGCTGGCGATGGGGGCCGCGGTCTTCGGCCTGCGTCATACGGTCGTCGAACCGCTCGGCGTGGTGCGGCACTCCAGGCAGGTCGATCGGATGGTGTGGTGGCGCTGGGCGATCACCGGGGCGGGCGTCGCGCTGCTGACGTACACGTTCTCGATGGAGAAGCGCACGAGGGACGGCTTCGCGATGTTCGCGGTGGGCGGCGGCGCCGCGCTGGTCCTGCTCGGGATCGTCGCCCTGCTTCCGTGGGCGGTGGAACGGATCGTCGGGCGGCTGACGGGTGGCCCGCCTTCGTGGCAGCTCGCGATGCGGCGGCTGCACCTGGACAGCGGCACGGCGGGCCGTGTCGTCGCGGGGCTGGTCGTCGTGCTGGCCGGGATGATCCTCGTGCAGAACGTGCTCACGACGATCAAAGCCACCGCCCCGCAGCCCCTGGTGACGGCGATGGCCGGGGCCCCGGTGGAAATCCAGACGCGGCAACAGCTGCTGACCGAGACGCTCGACCGGGCCGGGGCCGCGCCGGGAGTGAGCGGGGTCCATGTCGTGCGCACGGTGCACGCCGAACGGCGGGACTACGGCTCGGGAAGACTGCAGATCGGCGACTGCGCGGCGCTGGCACTGCGCGCGCGGATCGGCTCCTGCCACGACGGTGACGTCTTCGCCGTGGACGCGCGGCCGGACGGGGACGAGGCACCGCTGGCGCCTGGCCCGGTCCGGCTGGATCCGGGGCCGCACACGCTCCCCGGCCACAACGGTCCTGAGTGGACGGTTCCGGCGGCGGTGCGCCACGTCCCCGCCACGGAGGCGGCGCCGGGCGCGGACGGCTTCCTCCTGGTGACGCCGGGGGCGATGCACGGCATCGACGTCGCGGCGCTCGGCGTGCCGGTCGGTGTGCTGGTGACCGGACCGGGCCGCCCCCGGGACCTGGCCGATCGGGTGGCGGACGCGCTGGGCCCGCTCAACTGGCGGGTCTCCGTCCGGGCCTATGATCCGGCGAGCGACGCGGCCGCCGACCTGGACCGGCAGAGTGCCCTGCTGCGCGAGGTGACACTGACGGCGTCGGTGTTCGTGCTCGCGGTGGCCACGCTCAGCCTGTTCATGCTTTCGGTCGAGCAGATCACCGAACGGCGGCGGTTGCTGGCCGCCATGGTCGCCACCGGGGTGCCACTGGCGGTGCTGGCGCGGAGCCTGCTGTGGCAGACGGCGTTGCCGGTCGTGGCCGGGGTGCTGCTGGCGCTCGGCGCGGGGATGGGATTCACCCTGCCGATCCTCCGCCTCGCGGGTTCACCGGTCGTGGTCGATCCGGCGACGCTCGGCGGGCTGCTCGGGACGGCGGTGCTCGCCGTTCTCGTGGTGACCGGCCTGACGTTCCCGTTGCTGCGCCGGGCCACCCGGATCACGTCGTCACGGGCGGAGTGACATCGGCGGGTTCGGCGTAGGCCGCCTCGACGGTGGCGCGGTCGAAGACGTGCCAGGTCGCCGCGGTCACGAGCGCGGCGACCACGAAACCCGCCCAATACGGCGTGGTGAGGCCGAACTTCGTCGCGACCACGCCGCCCAGCAGCGCGCCGGCGCAGTTGCCCCCGGCGATGATGAACAGGCTCGTGCTGCCGACCCGGCCCAGCATGTCCGGCGGGGTCAGGCGTTGCTGCAAGGAATTGCCGACGATGCTCCACAGCGATCCGTGCACACCGAACAGGAAGAGCACGAAGCCGATGAGGTACGCGTCGCGTGAGGCCGCGAGGGCGAGGTGGGTCCCGGCTTCGACGACAAGACCGATCCGGAGCGTCCAGGTGGCGGTGACCCGGCGGATGATCCGGTCGCCGACGAGCGAGCCGAGTACGCCGCCGACGGCCATGCAGGTGAACAGCAGACCGTAGCCGACCGAATCGAGCCCGAGCCGTTCCCTGGCGAGCAGGACCAGGACGGCGGTCGCCGCGGTGAGGGTCAGGTTCAGCAGGCCGATCAGCGTCACCATCGTCCGCAGCAGCCGCTGGCCCATCAGCCAGCGGAACCCCTCGGCGAGTTCCCGGCGGGCCGACCGCGGTGGCGCGACGGCCGCCGTGTCCGGGGGACGCCGTTCGGCGCGGTAGGCACCGGTGACGAGAGCGATCAGGATCGCGCTCACCGCGTACGTCGCCGCGTTGACGAAGAACGGGATGCTCGCCGCGACGACGAACAGGAAACCGCCCAGCGGGCCCGCGATCATGTGCTGCATCAGCGTGACGCCGCCGATCAACCAGCCGTTCGCCCGGTCGAGGCGGGCACGCGGGACGACCGAGGGGAGCATGGCCCTGCTCGCCGAGCGGAACACGACCTCGCCGGTGTTGACGACGAACAAAACCGTGTACAGCAAGGGAATACCGCTCGTTCCGGTGACGAGCGAACCGGCGAGCACCAGCAGCGCGGCGACCCGGATCCAGTCGATCGCGATCATCAGCCGCCGCCGGTCCACCCGGTCGACCAGCACGCCACCGGGCAGCGCGAACAACAGCCACGGCAACCAGGACACCCCGGCCGCGGCGGACACCACCAGTGGGTCGCTCGTCCGCGACGCGACGAGCAGGGGCGCGGCGACGGTCGCCAGGCCACTGCCCAGCGCCGACGTCGTGCTCGCGGCCCACAGCCTGGCGAATCTCCCGCCCAGCCGCGCCGTCTCCTCCCCGGTCACGAGATCGAAGCTAGCAGGGGGCGCTGGCGCACACCGGAGGTTTCTCTCTCGGCGGACACGTAGTATCCCTATGTCGAAGACTACTTCGGGAATACGAAGGATCGCGGTGATGGCGATGGCAGCGGGCAAGGGGACGCCGGAGCGGCCGGCCTCGCCCTCGGCGGACCGCGTCCTGACGGTGCTGGAAACACTGGTCGCGGCCGAGGGCGGGCTCACCCTCACCGCGCTCGCGAAGGCGACGGACATCTCGCTCGCCACGTGTGCGTCCGTGGTCTACACCCTCGAACAACGGGGCTACGCCGCGCGCCGGGTCGTCGGCCGCAGTCATTTCTGGCGGCCGACGATGCGGCTCTACGACCTCGGGGCGTCCCTCGTCCGGCAGGGCGACCTCGCCGAAATCGCGGGTCCGCACCTGCGAATGCTCGCCGACGAACTGAAGATGCCCGCGCACGCCGGAGTTCTCGACGGCGCGTCGGTGGTGTACGTCGCGAAGGCGGCGACGTCCGGGTTCATCCAGTTCGACACCTACCCCGGCAAGGTGTCGCCGTTCAACCTCACCGCGCTCGGCCGCGCGATCGCCGCACACCTGCCCGAAGCGGACCTCGATCCGCTGCTTTCCCGGCTCACGCCCGGCACCGGGCCCAAGGCGAAAAGGCCGACGGCACGGGCGTTCCGTGCCCAGCTCGCCAAGGTGCGCCAAGCGGGTTACGCGGTGGAGGACGAAGAGGAGGAGGCCGAGATCGCCTGTGTCGCCGCACCGGTTTTCAACGCCGAAGGCCGGGTCGTCGGTTCGATCGGGGTCACCGGTTTCTCCCGCGAACTCGTGAAGCGGCGTCTCGCCACGGCGGCGGGACTCGTGGTCGGCCGGGCCGGGGAGATCTCCGCGGGGCTCGGCTTCTGAACCGGTGCCGAACCAGTACGGCCTTGCGTCGCCGGACGCGGGCGGCTTACTCTTTTTCAGCTGGCAGAAGATATTTTCGAAATGGCGAGAGTTTCCCGGAGCGGCGTCCCTGTGTGGAGGTAGCTGTGCGGGCACAACGTGGTTTCGCTGTCCTGGGTGTGTCGGTGGCCGTCGCGGCCGTGCTCGCGGCGTGCGGTGGGGGTGGTTCGGGCGGGCCGGAGGTCACGGCGTCCGCGAAGAGCGGGCAGGGTGCGGTCAAGGACGGCGGCACACTCGTCTACGGCCAGGCCGACGGCGTGACCCAGCTCGATCCGAACAAGATCTCCAGTGCCGCGCAGACCCAGCTGCAGACGTTGCTGTGGAACGGGTTGACGCGGTGGGCGCCGGACAATTCGGCGCAGCCCGACCTCGCCGACTCGTGGACGCACACCCCGGACCTCCGGCAGTGGACCTTCCGGCTGCACCCGGGAGTCAAGTACCACAACGGAAAGCCGTTCACCGCGGCGGCGGCGAAGAAGAACTTCGACCGGGTGCTGGCGCCGGATTCGACGGCCCAGGTGGCCGCGAAGATCGCCATGGTCTCGAAGGTGACGGCGCCGGACGACAGTACGCTGGTGCTCGACCTGAAGTCCCCGAATCCCGAACTCGCGGTCGATGTCATCGACGTCAAGATGACCGATGTCGACGACATCGCCAACGTGAACAGCACGGCGAACGGAACCGGCCCGTACCGGCTCAAGGCGTTCGTCCCCGACCAGACCGTGGACCTGGTGCGCAACGACGCCTATTTCCGGGGCAGGCCGCATTTCGACGGCGTCCGGATCGCCCGCTACGCCGACGCCACCGCGGCGCAGACGGCGGTGCGCTCCGGCGATCTCCAGGTGCTCGGCGCGGTCGCGCCCGACGTCGTCAAGAACCTCGCCACCGACGGCCGTCAGCTGCTCACCGCCGCCGAACCGGCCGGGTACGTCGTGTGGGAACTGGACACCACGTCCCCGCCGTTCGACAAACCCCAAGCACGGCAGGCACTTTCGTACGCGGCGAACCGCGCGGTGATGATGGACGCGGCGTACGTCGGCTACGGCGCCCCGACACCGGGGAACGTGCCGGTCAACCCGAAGAACCGGTTCTACGACGCGGCATTGCCCTCCCACGGGTTCGACCTGGACAAGGCGAAGCGGCTCTTCGCAGAGGCCGGTGTCCACGAGGGGAGCACGCTGGTCTTCTGGACCAAGGCGGGGAGCAACCCGGAGTGGACCACGATCGCGCAGATCCTGCAGGAGGACCTCAAGAAGATCGGGATCGGCCTCGACATCCGCAGCACCGAGAACAGCACGTGGAGCGCGAAGTTCTACCCCAAGGGGAAACGTTACCCGGACACGATCGCGGCGAACTACGTGTCCTTCACCCCGCTGCCCGACGGCTATGCGCTGTCCTGGTTCGCCGGCCGGTCCGGGACCTGTGAGTGCAACTGGGCGGCCCCCAGGGAATACGACGACGCCGTCGCGGTCGTCGAGTCCACAGGGGACGGTCCGGCGCGGGACGCGGCGTTCCGGACCGCCCAGGAGGTGCTGAACCGGGAGAGCCCGATCGTGGTGATCGGCAGCACCGCGTTTTTGTCGGTGGCCGCCGCTAACGTGCGTGGTGCCTGGGTACAGGCCGAAGGAACGCTGCATCTGGAGGAAGCCGGGTTCGCGGCATAACACGTACGGAGGGGGTGGCGATGGTCCGGTACATCCTGCGGCGCGCGGGTGTCAGCGCGCTGATGCTCCTCGGCGTGTCCGTGCTCGTCTTCGTCGTGCTGCGCCTGCTCCCCGGTGATCCGACGGTGACGAAAGTCGGTGCGGCGCAAGGCATCGACCCGAAAGCGCTGCTGCGGCTGCGCGCCGAACTCGGGCTGGAGGACCCGCTGCCGGTGCAGTACTGGCACTGGATCACCGGGCTGCTCACCGGTGATCTCGGCCGGTCGTACTTCAGCCAGTTCGACGTCGGCACGCTCATCGGGCAGCGGCTGGGCCCGACGCTGGAACTGTCCTTCGCCGGGGTGCTGCTCGCGGTCGTGCTCGCGCTCGCGCTCGCGGTGCTGCCGACGATCCTGCGTAGCCGCTGGCTGGGCCGCCTCGTCGGCGGGTACACCACACTGGGCATGGCGGCTCCGCCGTTCGTGTTCGGGATCGTGCTCATCGCACTCTTCGTCGTCAAGCTCGGCGTGCTGCGCAACGAAAATTACGTCGCCCTTTCGGCGGATTTCGCGGGCAATCTCCGGGTGTTGCTGTTGCCCACGGTGACGTTGGGCATCTGCCTGTCCGCCCCGCTGATCCGGTACCTGCGCGCCACACTGTCCGAAGTGGAGGATTCCCGGCACGTCCGTACCGCGGTCGGCAAGGGCCTCCGGCGGCGGGCGGTGGTGCTCCGGCACGTGCTGCCGAACGCGCTGCTGCCCGCGCTGACCTCGCTGGGCGTCACCGTCGGGCAGGTGCTCTCCGGCGCGGTCGTGGTGGAGTTCGTCTTCCGCTGGCCGGGGCTCGGCTCGCTGATCGTGGACTCGGTGTACAAACGGGACTACGCGGTCATCCAGAGCACGGTGCTGTTGCTGGCGGCGGTGTTCGTCCTGGTGAACCTTCTCGTCGACGTCGCCTACGGCGTCCTCGACCCGCGGCTGCGGGTGGGGGAGGCGGTGTCGTGAGCACGATCGATCTGTCCGAAATGGACGGTGTCGGCACCGCGGGACGCGGTGTCCTGCGCCGGTTCCTGGCCCGGCCGCCCGCCGTCACGGCGCTGGCGGTGCTCGGCGTGTTCGTCCTGCTCGCGGCGCTCCAGCCGTTCGCGCTGGCGTCGCCGACGAGGATCGAGGCGCGGAACAAGTTCGCGGCGCCGAGCCTCGCGCATCCGTTCGGTACCGACGAACTGGGCCGGGACCTGCTGTCCCGCGTCGCGCAGGCCGGTCAGCTGTCGCTCGGGTTCGCGGTGGGCGCGACGGCGGTCGCGATGGTGCTGGGCGTCGCGTGGGGGATCCTCGCGGCGGCCCGGCCGGGCTGGCTCGACGAGGTGCTGATGCGCGTCGCCGAGGCGGCGCTGGCGATCCCGACCTTGCTGTTCGCGCTGGTGTTCGTGGCGGCGTTCGGGTCGGGCATCCTGGCCATGACGATCGTCGCCGGGCTGCTGATGTCCCCGCTCACCGCGCGGATCACGCGGTCCGCGGTGCTCGCCGAGCTGAAGTCGGAGTACGTGCGTGGGCTGGACGCGGTCGGCGCGTCCCGGCTCCGGATCCTGTTCGCCGAAGTACTGCCGAACGCGGTCCCGGCGCTGCTGGCGCAGGCCTCGCTCAACGTCGCGACGTCCCTGATGCTGGAGGCGACGCTGAGCTTCGTCGGGCTCGGCATCCAGCCGCCGGACGCCTCGTGGGGCACCCTGCTCAAGGTCGGCTACGACCGGCTGTACGAGTCGATCTGGTACCCGCTGATGCCCGCGTTGCTGATCATCGCGGCGATCGCGGCGCTGAACACCATCGGCGACCAGCTCCAGCGCGCGTTGCGGGCCGGCTTCCGGAGCAGCCGATGACGCACGAGGTGCTGCGGCTGGAAGAGCTGTCCGTCGGCGTGCGCGGGCGGCCGATCGTGCACGAGGTGAACCTGACGCTGCGTTCGGGCGAGCGGGCGGCGCTGGTGGGCGAGTCCGGGAGCGGCAAGACCATGACGGCGCTGGCGGTCCCGCGGCTCAACCCCGCGGGCATCGCGGTCACCGGCGGCCGGATCCTGCTCGACGGGGCCGAGCTGACCACCGCGAGCGAACGCGAACTGGAACGGGTGCGGGGCAGCCGGATCGCGATGGTCTATCAGGATCCGTTGTCCTGCCTCAATCCCGTGCGCACGATCGGTGCGCAGCTCGCCGAGGCGATCCGCGCGCATCGGGACGTCTCCGCCGGGGAGGCCCGCGCCCACGCGGTCCGGCTGCTGGAGGAGGTGGGGGTCCCGGACGCGGCGAAGCGGGTCCGCGACTATCCGCACCAGTTCTCCGGCGGGATGCGGCAGCGGGTGATGATCGCGATGGCGATCTCGTGCGAGCCGGACGTGCTCGTCGCCGACGAGCCGACCACGGCGCTCGACGTCACCACCCAGGCCAGGGTCCTGCGGCTGCTCGGCACGCTGGCCGAGCGGCGGGGGATGGCGGTCCTGTTCATTACCCACGACCTCGCGGTGGCTTCGGCGCTGTGCCAGCGGATCCACGTGATGCACGCGGGCCGGATCGTCGAATCGGGCGGGTTGCGGGAGGTACTGGCCACGCCCCGGCACGAGTACACGCGGCGGCTCGTCGGCTCGGTGGTCACGCTGGACGCCACCCCGGCCAGGGAGCGTCCCGCCGGGGACGACGTACTGGTCGAGGCCGACGGGCTGGTCCGCCGGTTCGGCACCGGGGTCACGGCCGTGGACGACGTGTCGCTGAGCGTCCGGCGCGGGGAGACCTTCGGGCTGGTGGGGGAATCGGGGTCGGGCAAGTCGACGCTGAGCAGGCTGCTGCTCGGGCTGGACACCCCGACGGCGGGCTCGGTGCGGTTCCGCGGGACGGACCTGGCATCCCTGGGCCGGAGCGGATTGCGGCGCCTGCGCCGGGAGATGCAGATCGTCCTGCAGGATCCGGTCGGCTCGCTCAACCGGCGCAAGACCGTCGAGCACATCGTCGGGCTTCCCCTGCTCGTCCACCGGAAGGCGGCGAAGCGGGACCTGCGGCGGCGAGTGGCCGAACTGCTGGAGCTGGTCGGGCTGCCCGCGTCGTTCGCGGGACGGTATCCGCAC
Organism: Amycolatopsis sp. NPDC059027; assembly: GCF_042739735.1. Classification (NCBI taxonomy): domain Bacteria; kingdom Bacillati; phylum Actinomycetota; class Actinomycetes; order Pseudonocardiales; family Pseudonocardiaceae; genus Amycolatopsis; species Amycolatopsis sp. NPDC059027. The sequence goes on from NZ_JBHYIK010000008.1 coordinate 85,879, forward strand.
GAGCTGTCCGGCGGTCAGTGCCAGCGGGTGAACATCGCCCGCGCGCTCGCCCCCGAGCCGTCGTTCCTCGTGCTGGACGAGGCGGTGTCGGCGGTCGACGTGGTGATCCAGGCGCAGATCCTCGAACTGCTCCGCGAACTCCAGGCCCGGCTCGGCCTGACCTGCCTGTTCGTCTCCCACGATCTCGCGGTGGTGCGGTACCTGGCGCCGCGGCTCGCGGTGATGTACCGGGGCCGGATCGTCGAAACCGGTACCAGGGAAGAGATCTTCGGCGCGCCGAAGCACGCCTACACCCGGTCGCTCATCGCCGCGATCCCCGTGCTCGAGGGGGTGACGGGATGATCGGCGTCGCGCTGGTGGGGCTCGGGGACATCGCACTGCGGGCGCATCTGCCCGCGCTGCTGCGGAATCCGGACGTCGAAGTCGCGGCATTGGTCGATCCCGACCCGGCCCGCCGGGCACTGGCGGCGGCGCACGCCCAGGCCCCGGTGGCGAAGGACATCCGTGACGTGCTCGGCGATCCGTCGGTGCGGGGCGTGGTGCTGGCGACGCCGCCGTGGGTGACCACGGAGTTGATCGGCCAGGTGGCCGCGACCGGGCGGTTCGTGCTGGCGGAGAAGCCGGTCGCGACGTCGCTCGAAGCGGCGAGAACGCTGCTCGACCTGCCGGAGGAACAACGGCGGTGGGTGCAGGTCGGCCTTGCCTACCGGCACGATCCCGCGCTCGAACTGCTCGGCGACTGGCTGCGGTCGGGCTTGCTCGGCGGGCCGTTGCTCGTCCGCGCGCACATCTACGACGAGGGGCGCGATCCGGCGGACCCCGCGCACGCCCGGCGCATCGAGGAGACGTTGCGGCATGGGCTTCCGCTGGTCCACGAGGGCGCGCACGTCTTCGACTGGTTCCGCGTGCTCTTCGGCCCGCCCGAACGGGTCGAAGACGCCTGGACGCTGGCCACCCGGAGCGGACTGCCCGCGCCGAACCTGTGCGGGGCACGGCTGCACTATCCACAAGGGACAGTCGTGCTGGCCGAGTTCGGCTGGCTCACCGGCGCGCTGCCCCGGTGCGAGATCAGCGTCCTCGGCGATCGTGGCCATGTCCTGCTGGACGGGCGGACCTTCGAGCTGGAATTGAGCACCGCACGCGGTGTCGAACGGTTCGGCTTCGAACCGGACCGGACGACGCGGTGTTTCGATCGGCAGCTGGCCCGGTTCGCCGAGCTGATCACCGGTGAACGGGACGAAGCCTGCCCGAGCCTCGAAGATGGTGTCGCCACGCTCGTCCTCGCCGAACGCATCACGAAGCTCCTGGAGGGAGAACGATGAGGCCGCCGGTGATCTGGGCCGACTGCACCCGCGAGGAGCTGCGGGAAGCACTGCCGGAAAGCCTGGTCGTGCTGCCGATCGGCGCGACCGAGCAGCACGGCCCGCATCTGGCCACCGGCACCGACGCCGCGATCGTCGAGGCGATCTGCCGGTTCGCGGTCGTCCGCGCGGCGGATTCGGCGCGGATGGTGCTCGCGCCGTGTCTCCACTTCGGCGTGTCCGAGCATCATCTGCCGTTCGGCGGGACGCTGTCGCTGTCCCCGGAGACGGCCATCGGTGTGCTCACCGATCTCGCCCGGTCCATTGTGGAGTGTGGAGGGCGCAGGCTGGTGATCGTCAACGGTCACGGCGGGAACCGGGGCGTGGCCCAGGTGGCCGCGGCGAAGATCGCCTCGGCGTACGACATGACCGTGTCGGTGATCCACTACTGGGAGCTGATCGCGGACGCGGGAGGCACCCCGATCCCCGGGCACGCGGGGGAGTTCGAGACCGCGATGCTGTTCGCGCTCCGCCCGGAGTTCGTCCGGCAACGGCGGCCGAGAACCCCGCCGGAGGAGTCCGGTGTGGACGGTGCCGAGATGCACGAGGCCGCGGCGTGGCGGCGGATCGACGGCTACACCGACGATCCCACGCGGGCGACGCACGAGCGGGGGACGGAATGGCTGGACGAATGCCTCGGCGCGCTGGCCGGGCGGCTGATCGAACTGGCGAACCGGCCATGATCGACTTCCACACCCACACCCCCGCGTGGCACACCGGCACCTGGCTCGGCGGCACCGAGTTCGGCCCGTCCGAGTTCCTGGCCTTCCTCGACACCGCGGGCATCGACGCCGCGGTGCTGCTCGCCCACGACGGGCTGTTCAACGCCACGCCCGAGTCGAACGACGAACTGGCCGCGTTCGCCGCGGCGGACCCGGCCAGGATGATCGGCTTCGGCACGGTGCACCCGCGGCATGCGAACGCGGTGGACGAAACGCGCCGGTGTTTCGCGGAACTGGGCCTCGGCGGGCTGAAACTGCATCCGTGGCTGCAGGGCTTCAGCATGCACGAGAAGGTGCTGGACCCGATCTGCGAGGCCGTCACCGAGGCGGGCGGCATCCTGCTCTCGCACGACGGCACCCCGCCGTACTCGACGCCCGCGCAGATCGCCGCGCTCGCGCGCCGTCATCCCGCGTTGCCGGTCGTGCTCGGCCACGGCGGGTTGCACGACTGCTGGCGGGAGGCGCTGGCGGTGACGTGCGAAACAGACAATCTCTATCTGTGCCTGTGCGGTACCCCGCCGTACGCCGCCCGGCGCGTCCTCGCCGCGGCGCCGCCGGGCAAGGTGCTGTTCGGCACGGACGCCGGGCTCTCGGACAAGGCCGGTCAGGACTACGCCGTCGCCAGGGTCGCCGAGATCGACGGCTGGGGCATCACCGAACAGCAGCGCGCGGACATGCTCGTGCACAACCCCCGGCGCCTGCTCGCGGGGCGGCTGGAACACGGGAGGCCGGGATGAACCCGCGCGAGGCCAGGATCGCGGCGATCCAGACCGCCCCGGTGACGATGGACGCGCGGCCGGACCTCGTGGTGCACGGGGCGAAGGGGACGCACGACCGGTCGGACTTCCTGCTGGTCCGGGTTGTCACCACCGACGGCGTCGAAGGGTACGGCGAGGTCAGCGCGACACCGCTGTGGAGTGGCGAGGACGGCGTGAGCGCGCGGCACTTCATCGCCGAGCTGCTCGCGCCCGCGCTGCTCGGGAAGCCACTGGCACCGGTGGGCGTGCTGGAGTCCACTGTGGACACGGTGCTCGCGGCGAACCCGTTCACCAAGGCCGGAGTGTCGATCGCGCTGTGGGACGCGTTCGCGCGCACCCTCGGCGTCCCGCTCGCCGTGGCGCTCGGCGGCCCGTACCGCGACGAGGTGCCGATCAAGCTGTCCCTCTCCGGCGACGGTGACCGGCTGGACAAGGCGTACGAAACGGCGTCGCGAGCGGGGTTCCGCGCGTTCAAGGTCAAGGTCGGTCTCGGGGTGCCGGGGGATCTGGCGCGGATGGCACGGGCACGCGAGCTGGCCGGGCCGGACGCGTTCCTCGGCATGGACGCCAACGGCGGCTGGAGCCGGGCCGAAGCCCGGGCCGCCCTGCGCGGGCTGGCGGAGTTCGGCCCGGCCTTCGTCGAACAGCCGGTCGCGCCCGGCGATCTGGAGGGCATGGCGGCACTCCGGCCGGCGGGCCTTCCGGTGGTAGCCGACGAGGCGGTGTTCGGCACCGAGGACCTGCTGCGGCTCGCGCGTGCGGACGCCGCAGACGTGGTCAGCGTGTACGTCGGCAAGGCGGGCGGGCCCGGCCGCGCGGTCGCCCTGGCGCGGCTCGCCGAAACGTCCGGTCTCGACGTCCTGATCGGTTCCAACGGTGAGCTGGGCATCGGCGCGGCCGCGCAGCTGCACGTGGCGTGTGCGCTGCCGCGGTTGTCGTCGTTCCCCTCGGACATCATCGGGGCGCACTACTACGCCGAGGACGTCCTGGCGGAACCGCTGGACAGCGACGGCACCCGGGTCCGGCTCGGCGACGGTGCCGGACTGGGCGTGGTGCCCAGGAGCGACCTGCGCGGGAGGTTCACGTGATCGTCGACGTCCACACGCACACCCCGACCCACCGGGACGCGGTGCCGGAAACCGAACGCCGCGTGTACGAGAACTGGCGCACCGACCGGCCGGTCACGACCACGAACTCGTGGGCCGATTTCGACGCCGCCATGGCCGAAGCCGACGTCGCGATCGTGTTCAACATCGCGGTGGACGATCCCGAGACCATGACCGGGCTGCCGTACCCGCCGGAGCGCACGAACGACGCGACGGCCGAGTTCGTGGCCGCCGACCCGGCCCGCCGTATCGGGTTCCTCTCGGTGAACCCGTTGCGGGACAATGCCTTCGAGGAGACCGAGCGGTGCAGGGAACTCGGCCTCGCCGGGGTCAAGCTCGGCCCCAACTACCAGGACTTCGACCCGCTGGGGGAGTCCGCGCTGGCGTTCTACGCCTACTGCGAGCGGCACGGGCTGCCGATCCTGTTCCATCAGGGCGCGTCGCCGATGCGGCACGCGCCACTGCGCTACACCTACCCGCTGGTCACCGACGAGGTGGCGCTGCGGTTCCCGGAACTGCGGATCGTCATGGCGCATATGGGACATCCCTGGGGAACCGAGACGGTGGTGACCGTCCGCAAGCATCCGCACGTGTACGCGGACGTGTCCTCGATCTACCTGCGGCCGTGGGTGTGCTACCAGTCGCTGCTGGCCGCCGTCGAATGGGGCTGTACCGGGAAACTGTTGCTGGGCAGCGATTTCCCGATCGCGGACACCGGTGAGGCGATGGCCGGGCTGCGCCGGGTCAACGACATCCTCGAAGGCACGAAGCTGCCCCGGGTGCCTGAGGAGGCCATCGAGCGGATCATCCACGCGGACGCGCTCGGCGCTCTCGGACTGGAGTTACCGTCATGACTCCCGTTGTCGACGCGCACGTCCGGCTCGGCACCGGCCGCGAGGTCGCCCTCGGCACCGAGACGTTGCTGGCCACCATGGACCGGCTCGGCATCGACCGGGCGTTGATCGCCCCGGACGAACGATGCACCGCGGTCGCCAACGCCGAGGGCAACGACGTGGTGACCGCGGCGGCGCGGGAGTCCGGCGGGCGGCTGCTCGCCTACGCGGTGGCGAACCCATGGCTGGGCGCGGCGGCGCTCACCGAGCTGGCACGGGCGGCCGAGGCGGGTGCGGTGGCGCTGGCGGTCGACCCGGTGCTGCAGGGCTTCGACCTGCTCGATGGGCTCGTCGATCCGCTGCTCGCGTTCGCCGCCGATCGTGGCTGGCTCGTCTACGTCCGCACCGGCACCCCGCCGAGCGCGCTCCCGTTGCCCCTGGCGAGTCTCGCCCGGCGGTATCCCGGCGTGCGGTTCCTGATGGGCCGCAGCGGTGCCACCGACTTCTGGATCGACGCCGCGCCCGCGCTGCGGTACGCGCCGAACCTCTACGCCGACACGGCGTACGCGCCGTGGGACACCGTGCTCAGCGAGTTCGCGCGGGACCCCGGGATCGGCACCTCGCGGGTGATCTTCAGTACGGATTCCCCTTACACCGTCCCGAAAACCGAGGTCACCAGGGTGCGGGACTGGACCATCGGCGAGGACGAGCGCGCGGCCGTGCTCGGCGGGACGCTGCTCACCCTGCTCGGGGCATCGCACCGAAGGAGTGATCGCCGATGACCGCCACGCAGGCACCGCCGGTGCGGGGAGTCTCCCCGGTGCTGCAGGTGCCGTTCACCGAGGACGGCGCGATCGACGTCCCCGGCTTCCACCGGGTGGTGCGGCATGTGCTCGGCACCGGCGTGACCAGCGTGATGTTCCCCGGATTCGCCTCGGAGTTCCACAAGCTCGACGAGTCCGAGCGCACGCGGCTCACCGCGATCCTGCTCGCGGAGACCGCGGCGGCGGACGGCGTCTCCGCGATCATCGCGGTGCAGGACCACGCGACCCGGCTGGCGGTCGCCAGGGCCCGCGCCGTGGTGGACGCGGGTGCCGACCTGGTCAACCTGCTGCCGCCGCATTTCCTCGCCCCGTCCCGGCGGGCGATCCTCGCGCATGTCGGCGCGGTGCTGGCCGCGGTCGCGCCGACCCCGGTCGTACTGCAGTACGCGCCGACCGAGACGGGCACCAGCCTCGACGGCCCGGCGCTGTCCGCGCTGGCCCGCGAGCACCCGAACCTGCGGCTGGTGAAGGTCGAGGCCAGCCCGCCCGGCGCGTTGATCGCCGAACTGGCCGCGGGTGATCCACCGCTGCCCGCCGTGGAGGGGTACGCGGGTGTCCAGCTGCCCGACGCGTTCCGCCGCGGTGCGGTCGGGACCCAGCCCGGCTGCTCGTTCACCGAGATCTACGTCGAGATCTGGCGGCGGTTCGCCGAGGGCGAGCACGCCGGCGGGGACGAGCTGCACCGGCGGCTGCTGCCCTACATCTCGTACTGGATGCTCGACCAGGAGCTGATCATCGCCGCGGAGAAGCTGATCTCGGTGCGGCGCGGCCTGTTCGGGAGCGCCCACTGTCGCGAGCCGGGGCACCGGCTCGACCGCGAGGAGACCGCCATGGTCGGCCGGTTCCTCGCCGAGTTCGAAGACCTGTTGCCCCCACTGGATTTCTGAGAGGTACCCGACCAGGCTGGAGGAAACCATGCGCGGTCCCCACCGTACGTCGACACTGGCTCTCGTCCTCGGCTCGTGCGTGGCGCTGGCCCTCACGGCGTTCGCGCCCGCTGTGGCCGCCCAGCCCGATCCGGGCACCCGGCGGGTCAAGGCCGCTTCACTGGCCGACATCCGCCGGTCCGTGGTGCCCGAAGGCGGGATCAAGGCGGCGATGACGGGCGGGAACACCGTCTACGCCGATGTCCGGGAACGGAGTCCTCGCGCCGACGGCTACCGGCACATCGACTCGCCGCGGCTCGTGGCGAAGCTGAGACGCGAGGGTTTGAACACCTACGTCTACGGGATCTGGGATTCGCCGACGGACTGGGACGACCTCCGCACCGAGTTCGCTCCCGCGGCCGCCGCCGCGGGCATCAGGATCTGGGTGTACGTCGTTCCGCCGTCGGAGTGTTTCGACGATCCGGTCCCGTACCGCCGCGGCCGGTGCTCGCGACCGTACAAACTGGACTTCGTCCGCTGGGCGAGCGAGATCGCCCAGCTGTCGCTGCGGTACCCGAACGTGGTCTCGTGGGCGATCGACGACTTCATGATCGGTGAGAACGGCAAGCTCTTCACCCCGGAGTACATGCACAAGATCGTCGACGCGCAGGACGCGGTCAACCCGAAGCTGGGGTTCTACACGACCGCTTATTACTCCGACGCGATCAGCCCGGCGTTCTACGAGCGCTTCGCCTCGTTCATCGACGGCATCGTGTACCCGTACCTCGGCTTCAACAGCAACACCCAGGACCCCACGGCGGTCAAGCCGAACCTGGACGCGATCGTGGCGCAGGCGGCCCCTCGCGACATGGGTGTGCTGTTCCTCTTGTACACCAACAGATTCCTGGACGCCGCGCTGCCACCCGACGAAACGTACGTGGCCGCGTCGATCGAGGCGGCCATGCCGTATGTGCGGGACGGCCGGATCCTCGGCATCAACAACTACGGCCTGCCGCTGGGGGACAAGCCGAACATCACGGCGGGCAACCGGGCCGCCCACGGCATCGGCAGGCTGAGCGTGGCGCTCGCGTCCTTCACCGGGACCAAGCCCGGTGACTACGCCGGGGCCGAGCAACGAGTGCGAGTCGGCGAAACGGCTCCTCGCAAGTCCTTGTCCTTTGTGGACCACGACGGCTACTACGGGAACCTCGGCGGCGCCGGCTACCACTTCAAGCAACTGCTCGTCGACGGGGCCGTCGCCTGGGAATCCGACGTCGCCGATCCGGGCGGTTTCGGTTGGGTACGGCACACCGTCGACCTGACGGAAGCCTTACGGGGCAAGACTTCCGCGACCATCACGCTGCGGATCCTCGACAAGAACGGCGTCGGCGATTTCCCGCTCGACGTCGGCTTCGACGACGTCACCGGGGAAGGCGTCGAGGTGGTGAACGGCGGGTTCGAGGGTGACCGCGGCTGGCAGCTCATCGCCGACAACCACGCGCTGCTGCCGTCGTTCGACCACTACGCCAAGGATCGCCCGGCACGGATCCGGGACGCCGTGGCCACGACGCTGCGCGGGCTGCCGTTCGTGAACCGGCCCTTCCCGCCGGAACCGCCGACGCGCGGCTACCGCACCGACAACAGCGCGATGTACGGCGACGGAAGGCTCAGTTTCACCGTCCCGGAACGGACCACTACGAAGGCGGGCACCTGCGCGTCGGCGAGCCAGCTCGTCACGGTGGACAAGGCGTCGGCCCGGTACGAGGTATCGTTCTGGGATTACGACCAGTACGCCAAGACGTTCGTCGCGCAGGGGCATCTGTTCAAGCGCGTCCTGGTGGACGGCAATCTCGTGTACGACCACGACGTGGCCGACTGGTGGGCCGGGCTGTGGATGAACGGCGAGTCCGCGCAGGGGCCGATCGACGTCACCGAGTTCGTGCGGGGCAAGGACAAGGTGACCCTGTCGTTCCAGCTCTGCACCGGCACCCCGGCGGCCGACCTCGCCGTGGACGTCGGAGTGGACAACGTCGAGACGATCGGGCTGGCGGTGCGGAATCCCGGATTCGAAACATCCGGCGGATGGACACTGAAAACCGACGATTCCGCGGTGACCCCGGCGATCAGGATCGTGCGCTGATGATCAGGAGTTCCGCTCACCCTCGAGGCGGGCCTGCTCGACCAGTTCCGGGTAGGCTTCGCCGTCCTCGGGATCCTCCGGGAGCAGCGAAATCGACCAGGGAATGGGGCACGGCGGAGCGTGGCCGGGATCGGGGCACAGCATTCTTTCGATGCGTTCCTTGATCTCCTCGGCCTGCTGCCGGGTGGTGTGCATCCCCAGCCGGATTTCCCAGATACTCGTTTCTTCGGCCATCCCTCACCCAACGGTTGAACGGGGCGAGCCGGGCTCGCCCCGCCGACGTTACCAGGTCCGCTTGGCGTCGCAATGACGCTTGTAATGTCCCGCTGGGACCGGGACATTGCGCTTGGCGTCCTTGATGGCGTCCTCGCGGGTCTTGCCCACGCCGTCGGCACGCTTGTACCCGGTGACGTGGTTGTCGCTGATGCGCACGATCTGGCACTGCACGGTGGCGTGCCAGGTCTTCAGGATCCCGATCCCGTTGTCCGGGGTGACCGGTGCGAGCGTGCCCGCCGACGCGGCGGGTGCGGCGAGTCCGCCGATCGCGAGCGCGAGAGCCCCGGCGATCAGCCCGTTGCGAAGCATCTTCACGATGGTTCCTCCTTGTCGGTGCGGTGTTCGGACACCACCGACCTTCGCAGCCCGGCCCGCCGCCGATGACCGTTGGCAGCGCGGTTGGCAGTCCACTGGCAGCCCAGCGGTAATTGAATAGCCGTGCTCCACGTGTTGTCCTAGCCTCTCCGGCGTGCGTGACGGTTCCTTCCCCCTGCTCTGGCTGCACGGCCCGTCCGGTGTCGGCAAGTCCACGGTGGCCTGGGAGATCTTCGCCGAACTCGGCCGTTCCGGGCCGCGGACCGCGTATGCCGACATCGATCAGCTGGCCCTGTGTTATCCGGCGGACGGCGACGATCCGGGCAACGATCGGCTCAAGGCGGCGAATCTCGCGGCGGTCTGGCCGATCCTGCGCGAAGCGGGCGCTCGCTGCCTGGTGGTGTCCGGAATCCTCGACACCGCCGACGCTGTTCGCGCGTACGTCGATCGCCTGCCGGGGGTCGCGTTGACGTCATGCCGCCTACGCGCCGACGAGGCGGAGCTGCGAAACCGGATCGTCACCCGGGGCTGGCAGACGCAGCTGGCGGACGCGGCTGTCCGTCATGCCGAGGCGCTGGACCGCGCCGACATCGGTGAGTTGTGCGTCGATACCGGTGGACTGTCCGCAGTGGACGTCGCCCGTCTGGTGCGCGCGAAGACCGGGTGGCCCGGACCCGCCGCCGAAATCACCTATCCGGTGGCGCCGCTTCCAGTGTCCACAATAGACTGTGAGGCCCTGCCGTTGCTGTGGCTGTGCGGTCCGCAAGGGGTCGGCAAATCCGCCGTCGGCTGGGAGATCTTCGCCGATCTCCTGCGCTCCGGCGCCAAGACTGCGTATGTCGACCTGGCGCAGCTCGGTTTTCTTCGGCCCATCTCGGACGGCGATCCGGACAACCACACGCTCAAGGCGCGAAGTCTCGGTGCCCTGTGGGCGAACTTCCGCGCCGCCGGAGCCCGCTGCCTGATCGTCTCCGGCGGGGTCACCGGCCAAGCCGCCGTCCGCCGGTACGCCGCTGCGGTACCCGGCACGAAGCTGACAGTGTGCAGACTGCACGCCGGCCCCGCGGAGCTGACCGAGCGGATCCTGCGGCGCGGGCGCGGCGAGGGCCCGCCGATCCCGGGTGACGAGCTGAAGGGCCTACCCGCCGAGGCCCTGCACCGGCTCGCGGAACGGGCCGCGCGCGAAGCCGATGACCTGGAACGCGCGGGGATAGGCGACTTCCGTGTGGACACCGACGGCCTGTCCACCGGGGACGTGGCGCGGCTGGTCCGCGCGCGAGCGGGGGAGTGGCCGGGCTCGGTCACGCGGTAAACGGGTGGCCGGACGACGCCGCGCTCGCTAACCTGACGTCATGACGTTCGCGCGCACCGCCATGATGCCCCGCTCCCGGGGCCGGTAGCACGCGCGGACGATCCGTCCGAGGCCCTGTCCAAGGGGCCTCGCCGGCTGTCGGAGCCCCGTGTCCACCCGGAGGTTCCGATGCCCCACACCTACATCACCACCACCATCCCGTATGTCAACGCGCGGCCGCATCTCGGTTTCGCGCTGGAACTCGTCCAGGCCGACGTGCTCGCCCGGCATCGGCGCCGCGAGGGCGACCAGGTCCGGCTGCAGACCGGCACCGACGACAACTCGCTGAAGAACGTGCTGGCCGCCGAGGACGCGGGCGTACCGGTGCGGGAGTTCGTCGACCGCAACGCCGCGGCGTTCGTCGCGTTGCGGGAGCCGCTTTCCCTTTCCACGGACGATGTTCTGCGCACGAGCCATGATCCGCGACATCGCGCCGGGGTCGAACACTTCTGGCGTGCCTGTGCCGGCGCCGGGGATTTCTACCGCCGGTACTACGAGGGCCTGTACTGCGTCGGCTGTGAGCAGTTCTACACCGAGTCCGAATTGGACGGTGGGCGCTGCCCGGAGCACGACGTCGCGCCGGAGCACGTGGCCGAGGAGAACTGGTTCTTCCGGCTTTCCCGCTATGCCGGGCAACTGCACGATCTCGTCACGAGCGGACGTCTCCGGATCGAACCCGCGCAGCGGCGCAACGAGGTTCTCGGTTTCCTCGCCGGCGGACTGGAAGACTTTTCGATCTCGCGCTCGGCGGAGCGGGCGCGCGGCTGGGGCATCCCGGTGCCCGGCGATCCCGGTCAGGTGATCTATGTGTGGTGGGACGCGCTCGGCAACTATCTCACCGCGCTCGGCTACGGCTCCGGCGGCACCGGGCACCAGCGGTGGTGGCTCGATTCCGATCGCCGGATTCACCTGGTGGGCAAGGGAGTTCTCCGGTTCCACGCGGTCTACTGGCCGGCGATGCTGCTCTCGGCAGGCCAGCCGCTGCCGACCGACATCGTCGTGCACGACTACCTCACCCACGACGGACGCAAGATCAGCAAGTCCGCCGGGAACACCGTCGATCCCGCCACGCTGGCGGCGGAATGCGGTACCGACGCCGTCCGCTGGTGGCTGTTACGGGAGGTACCGCGCGTCGGCGACGCCGACTTCACCCTCGCCAGGCTCGTCGCCAGGGCGGACGACGAACTCGCCAACGGGCTGGGAAATCTCGTCCACCGCGTGGTTGCGATGGTCCACCGCTACCGGGCCGGGGCCGTTCCGCGCGGTGGCCGGGCATCGGGCGGCGAACGGGTGGACCGCGCGGTCGGGACGGTGCGGGCGGAAGTCGGAAAAGCCTTGGCGGAGTTCGATTTCCGGAGCGCCACCGCGGCGGTCTGGGCGATCGTCGACGAGGCCAACCGCTTCGTCAGCCAGGCCAAACCGTGGGAACTGGCGAAGGCCGAACGCGACGGCGCCGCGCCGGACGCTCTCGACGCCGTGCTGGCGACGCTCGTGCTGGCGTGCCGGACGGTCGGCGAGGAGCTGGCGCCGTTCCTGCCGGACGCGGCGGCGCGGGTGACCGAGGCCTGTACGGAGCGGGGCGGGCGGCTGCCCGCCGCGTCCCCGCTCTTCCCGCGTCTCGCGGCAGGCCAACGCTAGAACACTTGCACAATCATTTGACCAATGGGGGTGACCTGGGGTTTACTGAGCGAGCGGAACGTCGACCGGAGGAGGTGAGGGCCATGAGTCCGGAACACAGTCTCGGCTCACCCGCATCCCTCGAACCTCCGGGAGGTCACCATGACCATGACTGCTTTCTTCCGTATCGCCCAGCGCGGTAGCCGGGGTGACGGCCTTGCCCCCATTGCCCCCGTCGTCACTCCGGCACCGCGGCGGTCCATCGAACAGCCCGCCGCGCGTCCGGCACTGCGGATGACCTGGCGGCCCGTGACCGACGAGCACGGCAAGCGCGTCCTGCGCGCGAGCTGGCACGCCGGGCAGTGAGTTCAAGCGTCAGGCGACCGGTGCGGGCGGCCGGAGCGCCTGGCGCTTGAGCCGGTTGAACAGCTTCACGTTGTTCAGCGCGAACACCCCGACCGTGACACCGTCCCGTTCGAAGGTCGCCGCGAACGAGGAATCCTCCGTGGTCCCTTCGACGAGGACGAGCCGGTCACCGGGCGCGGGGTGCCCGGCGACCTGGATCCGGCCGCCGTACTGATCGGACCAGACGTACCCGCTCGCCGTGTAGCTCCGGATCGTCTGCCCGGCCAGCAGGTTGGCCACCGCGACGCCGGCCTGCTCGGTCGCGTTCGTCCAGTGCTCGTGGCGCAGCCGCTGCCCGGCTTCCCCGCCGGCGTACTGCGCGACGTCGCCGATCGCGACCACATTGGGCAGCTTGGTGACCAGCCCGTGGTCGGTGTGCACCCCGTTGCCGATGGTCAGCCCTGAGCCGATCAGCCAGTCGGCGGCGGGCGACATGCCGATGCCCACCACGACGACGTCCGCGGGCAGGTGCCCGCCGTCGGCGAGATCGACGCCGGTGACCCGGCGGCCCCGCGGCCCATCGTCCACTGTGGTCAGTCCACTCACGACGGACCGGCAGCGCAGCCGTGTCCCGTGCTCGGCGTGCAGCCGCGCGCAGACCGCGCCCAGTTCGGGGCCGAACACCCGGGACAGGGGAGCGTCGAGGGCTTCCAGCACGGTGACGTCGAGGCCGAGTCCCCGGCAGGTGGAGGCGACCTCGGCGCCGATGAACCCGGCCCCGGCCACGACGACCCGCGGGGACCCCGTCAGCTCGGCACGCAGCCCCAGTGCGTCGTCGAGGGTGCGCAGCACGTGCACCCCGGCGACGCCCTCGGCGCCGGGAAGCGTGCGGGCCCGGCCACCGGTCGCGATGACGACGCCGTCGGCGAAGATCTCCTCGCCGCCGGAAAGCGTCAGCCTGCCGTTGGCCGGGTCGAGCCGTTCCGCCCGGACGCCGAGCCGGTAGGTGACGCCGAGTTCGTCCTCGGCGTCGAGCAGGTCCAGTGACTCCCGGTCGCTCGTCCCGGCCAGGAACTCCTTGGACAGCGGCGGCCGGTCGTAGGGCCGGTGTGGCTCCTCGCCGACCATGACCACGTCGCCCTCGAAACCCTGGCCGCGCAGCTCCTGGAGCGCGCGGGCACCGGCCAGCGACGCTCCCACGATCGCGACGCTCTTCACGCCGCGTCCTCCTGCGACTCCGCCTGGACGTAGATGACGCCCTCGTCGACCACGACGGAGTAGGTGCGCACCGGCCTCTTCGCGGGGAGGCACGAAGGCATGCCGGTGCGCAGATCGAAGAGGGCGGCGTGGAGGGGGCATTCCACGAAGCAGCCTTCGAGCCAGCCCTCGGAGAGGGAGGCGTCCTGGTGGCTGCACGTGTCGTCGATGGCGTACAGCTCACCGTCGGCGTTGAACACCGCGATGGGCACGGCCCCGGGGATCCTCACGGATTCCCCGGGGGGCAGTTCGTCCACCGTGCACGCGCGCATCATGTCGGACCTCCGGGATGTGCCGGGCTGAAGTTCGGGGGGGAGTAGTTGAGTTGCGCTGTGTTGAGTTGCGTACTGCGGAACTCGAACCGGGATACGCAACAAGTTTGAATCGCGCGTCAGGATCTCGTCAAGAGCTACGGCGAGGTAGTTTCGACGAGTTTTCGTGGCGGTGGAAGGGCTGCTTGATCGGGGCCAGGGGAGTGTTGCCGAGGATCAGATCGGCGGACTTCTCGGCGGTCATCATCACCGGGGCGTAGATGTTCCCGTTGGGGATGTAGGGCATGACCGAGGCGTCGGTGATCCTCAGCCCCTTGAGGCCGTGGACGCGCATCGTCTCCGGATCGACGACCGACCCGTCGTCGACGCCCATCTTGGCGGTGCACGAGGGATGCAGCGCCGTCTCGGCGTCGCGGGCGACCCAGTCGAGGATCTCCTCGTCCGTCTCGACACCAGGTCCCGGCGAGATTTCGCCGCCGTTGTACGCGTCGAGGGCGGGCTGGTTGAGGATCTTCCGCGCCACCCGGACCGCCTCCACCCATTCGCGGCGGTCCTGCTCGGTCGACAGGTAGTTGAAGCGCAGTGCCGGGTGCTTGCGCGGGTCGGTCGAGGTGATCTTGACGGTGCCGCGGGTGTCGGCGTACATCGGCCCGACGTGCACCTGGTAGCCGTGTCCCGCGGTCGGCGCCGAGCCGTCGTAACGGATCGCCACCGGCAGGAAGTGGAACATCAGGTTCGGGTAGGCGACCTCGTCGTTGCTCCGGACGAACCCGCCGCCCTCGAAGTGGTTGGTGGCGGCGGGTCCGGACCGCAGGAACAGCCACTGCGCGCCGATCTGCGGCCGCTTCCACTTCGCGAGCGACGGCATCATCGACACCGGCTGCTTACAGGCGTACTGGATGTACACCTCGAGGTGATCCTGCAGGTTCTCGCCGACGCCCGGCAGGTCCGCGACGACGTCGATGCCCAGCTTCCCTAGCTCGGCGGCGTTGCCGACACCGGAGAGCTGGAGAAGCTGCGGGGTGTTGATCGCGCCGCCGCACAGGATGATCTCCTTGCCGTACACCTCGGTGGGTGCGTGACGTCCTTGTGCGTATTCGACGCCGATCGCGCGGTCGCCGTCGAACAGGATCTGCGAGACGAACGCTCGCGTGTGGACGGTCAGGTTGGGCCGGTGCATGACCGGCCGCAGGTACGCCCCGGCCGCCGAAAGCCGCCGCCCGCGCCGGACGTTGCGATCGAACGGGGCGAACCCCTCCTGCCGGTAGCCGTTGACGTCGTCGGTGCGCGGGTACCCGGCCTGCTCGGCGGCGTCGAAGAAAGCGCCGAACAGCGGGTTGGTGGCCGGGCCGCGTTCCAGCTCCAGCGGCCCGGAATGGCCGCGCCACGGCCCGTCCGGCGGATCGGCGAGGCAGTTCTCCATCCGCTGGAAGTACGGCAGGCAGTGCGCGTAGTCCCAAGTGGACATTCCGGGGTCGGCGGCCCAGCGCTCGTAGTCCATCGGGTTCCCGCGCTGGAAGATCATCCCGTTGATGCTGCTGGAACCACCCAGTACCTTCCCGCGGGCGTGGTAGATCCGGCGGCGGTTCATATGCGGCTCGGGCTCGCTGCGGTAGCCCCAGTCGTAGAACCTGCTGCCGATCGGGAAGGTCAGCGCCGCGGGCATGTGGATGAACACGTCCCACGGGTAGTCCGGGCGCCCGGCTTCGAGGACGAGGACCTTGTTCGCCGGGTCCGCGGACAGCCGGTTCGCCAGCGCGCTGCCCGCCGAACCGCCGCCGACGATGACGAAGTCGTACTGGGTGGAACTCATCGGGTGATTCCTCCTGGTGCTAGGGAGTGAGCGGTTCGGGGACGGCCTGGCCGGTGTGGGTGGCCGCCCAGCGCTTGCGGCGGACGTAGAGCAGGACGCCGCCGACCACGACGATCAGGCCGGTGACGAGCACCGCGCCCCACTGGAAGTACCAGTGGTCGTCGCCGTAGACCTCGGCGCGCGGCCAGATCAGGTTGACCGTCATCGCGGCGCCGTAGAGCACGGCGATCGCGTTGACGAGCGTGCCCCAGCGGCCCAGCCTGAAGTACGGGCCGTGGCCGGGGCGGGGCCACTGGCCGCGCAGGCGGCGCAGCAGCATCGGGCCGGTGACCATCAGGTAGGGGATGTAGAACAGGACGATCGCGGTCGAGGTCAGCACGAAGAACGCGCGCTGGTTGCCGAGGTTGATCAGCAGGACGCCGATGGTGAGCGCGCCGGTGATCAGCGCGGGCACGATCGGGGTCTTCGACTGGGGCGACACCCGGGAAAGCGCTTTCGAGAACGGGAGCCGGTTGTCGCGCGCCATCGCGAACGTCATCCGGATCGCGGCGGTCTGCACCGCGAGGCAGCACACCGTGATGGCGATCGCCGAACAGATGAGGAACGCGTTGCCCAGTCCGTTGCCGAGCGTGCTCTTGAGCAGGTACGGCATTCCGGACGTCGACAGCTCTTCGGCGTTGATGTTGCCGACGGCCATCATCCCGAAGAGCATCACCAGCCCGCCGACGACGAACGACGCCGTGATCGCGCGCAGGATCGCCCTCGGCGCGTGCTTGCGCGGCTGGGTCGTCTCCTCGGCCAGCGAACCCGCGGTGTCGAAGCCGTAGAAGACGTACGCGCTCATCAGCGAGGCGACCAGGAACGCGCCGAGGTAACCGAGCGAATGGCCGCCGCCGGTGTCGTGGGTCTGGAACACCACCTGCGGGCCCCGCTTGATGTGCACGGCCAGCGCGATGATGAGCAGGATGACCGCGGTCAGTTCGACCGCGACACCGAAGTTGTTGATCTTCGCCATGAGCCTGACGCCGATGACGTTGACGACGGTGGCGAACACGACCAGGCCGAGCGCCAGCAGGATCGCGTTCTTCGCGCCGCCGGGTGTGCTCGTCAGCCCGGCGTCCGAGGGACTCCCGACGATCTGGAACACCTGCGAGACCTGGGGAAGGATGATCTGGTAGGCCACGGCGACCGCGCCCGCGGTCACGATGGCGCCGATGATCATGATCCAGCCCGCCATCCACGACGTCGCGGGTTTCGCGATCTGCTTGGCCCACTGGTAGACCGACCCGGCGAGCGGGAACTGCCCCGCCAGCTCGGCGAAGCACAGCGCGACGGCGAGCTGGCCGAGGAAGACGATCGGCCAGGTCCAGATGAAGGCGGGGCCGCCGGAGCCGAAGCCGAAGAAGAACAGCTGGAACACCCCGGTCATGATCGAGATGTAGCTGAACCCGGCGGCGAAACTGGAAAAGCCGCCCAGCGAGCGTTCCAGCTCCTGGCGGTAGCCGAACTTCGCGAGTTCGGAGCTGTCGGCGGCTTCGGGCGGGGTGTTCGGGGGTTTGGAGCGTGTCGTCATGGCCACGTCCTCTGTGGTGGGGGACTTCGGGAGCGGGCGTCAGCCCTTGAACCAGTGCTGCGGTGCCGGCGCGATGTTGTGGTAGACGTGCTTGGTTTCGCGGTACTCGTCGAGCCCGGACGGGCCGAGCTCCCGGCCGATGCCGGATTTGCCGAAGCCTCCCCATTCGGCCTGGGGCAGGTAGGGGTGGTAGTCGTTGATCCACACCGTGCCGTGCCGGAGCGCGCCCGCGACGCGTTGCGCGCGCGAGGCGTCCGACGTCCACACGGCCCCTGCCAGCCCGTAATCGGTGTCGTTCGCCAAGGCCACGGCTTCGGTCTCCGTGCGGAAGCGCTCCACGGTGACCACCGGGCCGAACACCTCCTCCCGTACGATCGCCATGTCGGCGGTGCATTCGCTGAAAACGGTGGGGCGCAAGAAGAATCCGTCGCGCAGCGAGGGGTCGTCCGGCCGTGAGCCGCCCGCGCGCAGCACCGCGCCCGCCGCGGGTGCGTCCGCGATGTGCCGCTCGACCTTCGCCCGGTGCTCGGCCGAGACCAGCGGGCCGGTCTCGGTCTCCGGGTCGAGTCCGTTGCCGAGCCGGATCCGGTCCGCCCGCGCGGCCAGTTCGGCGACGAACCGGTCGTGGATCCCGTCCTGCACGATCAGCCGGGAACCCGCCGAGCAGACCTGTCCCGAATGGACGAACGCGGCGGCCAGCGCGTAGTCGAGAGCGGTGTCGAAATCGGCGTCGTCGAAGACCACGTTCGGGTTCTTGCCGCCGAGTTCCAGCGCCACGCGCCGGACGCCCTTCGCCGCCGCGGCCATGATCTTCTCGCCGGTGGCCAGCCCGCCGGTGAACGAGATCAGGTCGACGCCGGGATGTCCGGTCATCGCCGCGCCGACCTGGCCCGGCCCGAGCAGGAGGTTGACCACGCCCGGCGGGACCCCGGCCTCTTCGAGCAGCGCGACGAGCTTGATCGTGGTCAGCGGGGTGACCTCGCTCGGCTTGAGCACCAGGGTGTTGCCCGCGGCCAGCGCCGGGGCGACCTTCCAGGACATCTGGAGCAGCGGGTAGTTCCACGGCGCGATCAGCGCGCACACGCCGACCGGCTCGTGCACGATCCGGCTGACGACGGTGCCGCTGCCCGCGTCGACCACGCGTCCGGCGTCCGCGTCGGCGAGCCCGGCGTAGTAGCGGAAGACGGCCGTGACGTCGTCGACGTCGATACGTCCTTCGGCGAACGTCTTGCCGGTGTCGAGGCTTTCGGTGCGGGCCAGTTCGTCGCGGTCGCGGACGAGGAGTTCGGCCACGTGACGCAGGATCCGGCCGCGTTCCGCGGCGCTCGTCCGTCGCCAGGGGCCGCCGTCGAACGCTCTTCTCGCCGCCGTGACCGCCGTGGCCACGTCGTCGGGGCTCGCGACGGCGACCGTGCAGAGCACTTCGGCGTTGAAGGGATTGAGCACGTCGGAGCGGGTCCCGTCGGAGGACTCGGACCAGTTTCCGTCGAGGTGGAGGTCTTTCATGCGGCCTTTCCCGTCGGTGAGCGCTGCGGCCGTGAACTGGGTGGATGTGACAGGCAGCACATCGAGTGCGTACATTTGTACGCGAAGCATGTACGTCTGTCCACATCGCGGGGCGGGGCAATTTCCGCACCGGGCGTCGTGCGACGATCACCGTCGGCGGTTCGATGTCCGCCGGAAACCGCGAGGGAGCTGGGGCCGGGACGATGGCGAAGATCGAGGAGAACGGGCGGAAACGGCTGCGCGGGCCGAACGATCCCGATCGGCGGGCGAAGATCGCGCGGGCGGCCATCGCCGTCGTCGCCGAGCGGGGCATCGACGGGCTTACGCACCGGGCGGTGGCCAAGGTGGCCGACGTGCCGCTCGGGTCGACCACCTACCACTTCGCGACGCTGGACGATCTGCTGGAAGTCGCGCTCAACGAAGCCGCCGACAACAACGTGCGGCAGCTGCGGGAGTGGGAGAAGGGCCTCGACCCGGACGCCGATTTCGCCGTCGAGCTGGCCGCGCTGGTGATGAGCTACCTCGAGGACGCGTCCCGGCACACGATCGTCGAGTACGACCTGTACGTCGCCGCCCTGCACCGGCCGCGGCTGCGCCCGGCGAGCGCGGCCTGGGACAACGCGCTGATCCAGTTCTTCGGCTCCCGCACCGATCCGCTCACCGGCCGCGTGCTCGCGGCGATGTTCTGCGGCCTGGTCATGCAGGTCGTCCTGGCCGACCCGTCGCCGACCCACGCCGAGATCGAGGCCCTGTTCCGCCGAGCCATCGAAGGCCCCTGACCGCCCGGCCCGGTGAGCCGAGGGACGCCCTTGGTGCGTTGGCCGCACCGAGGGACGCCCCCGGTGCATCGAACGCACCCAAGGCGTCCCCCGGCACCCCCGGCCCCGCGGCATCTCCTGGCCCGGCGCGGCAAATCGTTACCGCCGGGTAGTTCTGCTCCGATCGTGGCTCGCCGGAAAACGCGTCTTGACACCGGCCTGATGCCCAGTCATCGTTTGTTTCCGATAGGGCAACCTCGTGCGTAATACGCAACTCAATCCCGAACTCGATCATCCCCCGCAGCTCCTGATCCCGCCGGCGCGGCCGTCCCGGGAGACAGCGTGCTGCCCGTTCCCGACCCGGTACGTCCGGACCCGCGGAGAGGAGAAGAGCCTGTGCCCCAACAGGTTCGTGGCGTGGTGGCGCTCAAGCAGGGCGCACCAGTGGAAGTGGCCGACATCGTGATTCCCGACCCCGGTCCCGGCGAGGCCGTGGTGCGGGTGCAGGCCTGCGGGGTCTGCCACACCGACCTGCACTACCGCGAAGGCGGCATCAACGACCAGTTCCCGTTCCTGCTCGGGCACGAGGCCGCCGGCGTCGTCGAGTCGGTCGGCGACGGGGTCACCGATCTGGCCGTCGGCGACTTCGTGGTGCTCAACTGGCGTGCCGTGTGCGGGGTGTGCCGGGCCTGCAAGCGTGGCCGTCCGTGGTACTGCTTCGACACGCACAACGCGAAGCAGCCGATGACGCTGACCGACGGCACCCCGCTGTCCCCGGCGCTCGGCATCGGCGCGTTCGCCGAGAAAACCCTGGTCGCCGCCGGACAGTGCACGAAGGTCGACCCGGACGTGCCGCCCGAGGTCGCGGGCCTGCTCGGCTGCGGCGTGATGGCGGGGATCGGCGCCGCGATCAACACCGGGCAGGTCGGCCGCGGCGACTCGGTGGCCGTGATCGGCTGCGGGGGTGTCGGCGGGGCCGCGATCGCGGGGGCGCGGCTGGCCGGTGCCCGCGAGGTCATCGCGGTCGACATCGACGACGCGAAGCTCGCCAAGGCCGTCGAACTCGGTGCCACGCAAAGGATCAACGCGAAACAGGCCGATCCGGTGGAAGCCATTCGCGAGCTCACCGGCGGCCACGGCGCCGACGTCGTGATCGACGCGGTCGGCAGGCCGGAGACGTTCGAGCAGGCGTTCTACGCGCGGGACCTGGCGGGCACCGTCGTGCTGGTCGGCGTGCCGACCCCGGACATGCGCCTGGAACTACCGCTGGTGGACGTCTTTTCGCGCGGCGGCGCGGTCAAATCGTCGTGGTACGGGGACTGCCTGCCCAGCCGGGACTTCCCGATGCTCGTCGATCTCTACCGTCAGGACCGCCTGCCGCTGGGCGCGTTCGTCAGCGAGACGATCGGGCTCGGCGAGGTCGAGGACGCGTTCGCGAAGATGCACCACGGCGAAGTGCTGCGTTCGGTGGTGATCCTCTGATGTCCGCGCGGGTCGACCTCGTTCGCACGTCCGGCGAGTTCACTCTCGACGGCGGCACGTTCGAGGTGGAGAACAACGTCTGGATCCTCGGTGACGACACCGAATGCCTGGTGATCGACCCGGCACACGACCCCGAGCCGGTGCTCGACGCGATCGGCACGCGCACGGTTTCGGCGATCGTCTGCACGCACGCGCACAACGATCACATCAACGGCGCGGTCCCGCTGGCGGACAAGGTCGGCGCCCCGATCCTGCTCCACCCGGCGGACCGTGAGCTGTGGGACGCGGTGTACCCGAACCGGCCGCCGGACCGGTCGCTGTCGGACGGCGAGCGGCTCACCGTGGCCGGGCTCGACGTCCGCGTGCTGCACACACCGGGGCACACCTGGGGTGGTGTCAGCCTGCACGTTCCCGAGCACGGCTGGCTCTTCTCCGGTGACACGCTGTTCCAGGGTGGCCCCGGCGCCACCGGACGGTCCTATTCGGACTTCGAGGTCATCATCGCCTCGATCGCGAACCGGCTGCTCGTCCTCGACGGCACCACAACCGTCCACACCGGACACGGGCCGACCACGACCATCGCCGCCGAGGCCCCGCACCTCGGCGAGTGGATCTCCCGCGGCCACTGACCGACTTCCCGCCACCGAGAGGAGCTTCGTGGTGACCAGCACCGACCTGCCGCGCACCGACCTGCCCCCGAGTCTCATCGCGACCCTGCCCGGCCACTACTACACCGACCGCACCATCTTCGCGCTGGAGCAGGCGCGGATCTTCGAGACGTCGTGGTTCTGCGCCGTGCGCAGCGCCGACCTGCCGGCGCCGGGCACCTTCGAGACCGTCCAAATCGGACGGGAAAGCGTGCTGATCTCGCGCGGCCGCGACGGGAAGCTCAACGCCTTCCTCAACGTCTGCCGTCATCGGGGCGCCCGGCTGTGCACCGAGGAGAGCGGCTCGGTCAAGCGATCCTTCCAATGCCCGTACCACGCCTGGACCTACGGGCTCGACGGCAAGCTGATCGCCGCGCCCAACCTCACCGGGATGCCGGACATCGACCGGGCCGAGTACGGGCTGACCCGCCTGCACCTGCGTGAGTACCTGGGTTACGCCTGGGTGTGTCTCGCCGATGATCCGCCGTCCTTCGAGACCACCGTGATGGCCGACATCCACAGCAGGCTCGGCGGCCCGGACGAGATCGCCGCGTACGACATCGACGAGCTGGCGCTGGGCCGTCGCATCGAGTACGACGTGAAGGCGAACTGGAAACAGATCATCGAGAACTTCATGGAGTGCTATCACTGCGCGACCATCCATCCCGAACTCACCGAGGTACTGCCCGAGTTCGCCGACGGCTACGCCGCTCAGTACTACGTCGGCCACGGCGCCGAGTTCGGCGAGGAGGTCCAGGGCTTCACCGTGGACGGCGGCGCGGGCGTCGACCGGCTGCCCGGGGTGGGGGAGCACCAGGACCGCCGGTACTACGCGATCACCGTCCGGCCACAGGTGTTCGTCAACCTGGTGCCGGATCACGTGATCGTGCACCGGATGTTCCCGCTCGCCCCGGATCGCACGATCGTGCGCTGCGACTGGCTTTACCTGCCCGAGGTCGTGGAGTCCGGAAAGGACCTCACGCGTTCGGTCGAGCTGTTCCACCGGGTGAACCAGCAGGACTTCGACGCGTGCGAGCGTTGCCAGCTGGCGATGGACTCGCGGTCGTACGCCAAGGGCGGGGTGCTCGTGCCGAGCGAACACCACATCGGCGAGTTCCACGACTGGGTCAAGGCGCGGCTCGCGTAACGCTAGATGAGGGCGCGGATGGCGCGTTCGAAGCCCTGGACGTGCTTCAGGGTCAGCTCGGCCGCCTTGCCCGCGTCGCCCTCGATGATCGCGGTCAGCAGCGGGACGTGTTCGTCGACATGCCCCGCCATGCCCCGCAGGCGGGGCACGAAGACGCACCAGATCCGCGTGGCCAGGTTGTCGTAGCGCAGCAATGTGTCTTCGAGGAAGGGATTGTGCACACAGCGGTAGACCGCGCGGTGCACGCCCAGATCGGCTTTGAGGAGGTCGGCGTTGTCTCCCAACGGTTCCGTGGCGTCCAGTTCCGTGCGCAGGATGCGCAGCGCTTCGCGTTCGGCCGCCGAGGCGCGTTCGGCGGCCGCGGCGGTGGCCATCGGCTCCAGCGTCCGGCGCACCTCGGAGATGTGCGCGAGATCGGAGATGTTGACCTCGGTGGCGAACGTGCCGCGGCGAGGGAAGGCGACGACCAGCCGCTCGGTTTCGAGTCGCTTCAACGCTTCCCGGATCGGGGTGCGGCCCATGCCGAGGGCGTGGCCGAGCCCCTCCTCGTTGATCGGCTCTCCCGGCTTGATGTCGAGCATGACCAGGCGATCACGGATGTGGAGATAGGCCTTCTCGGCGAGAGACGGGCTGTTGACCTGTGTGTTCACGCGAGCTAGCCTACACGACGACTGATATACCAGTAGTCGACCAGCAGAACAGGATGCCCATGACTGCGACGATCGACAGCCGCCGCGCGGTGCTGAACCGCTCGCTGGCGGAGTACGACCCGGCCGTGGCCGAGGCGATCAACGAGGAACTCGCCCGTCAGCAGGGCACCCTGGAGATGATCGCCAGCGAGAACTTCGCGCCGAGCGCGGTGCTCGAGGCCCAGGGCTCGGTGCTGACCAACAAGTACGCGGAGGGCTATCCCGGCCGCCGCTACTACGGCGGGTGCGAGCACATCGACGTCATCGAGCGGTTGGCGCTGGACCGGATCAAGGCGCTGTTCGGCGCCGGTTTCGCCAATGTGCAGCCCCATTCCGGCGCGCAGGCCAACGCCGCCGCGATGGCCGCGCTGCTCAAGCCCGGCGACACGATCCTCGGCCTGTCGCTGGCTCACGGGGGGCATCTCACCCACGGGATGCGGATCAACTTCTCCGGGCTGCTGTACGAGGTCGTCGGCTACGAAGTGTCCACTGAGGACTTCCGGATCGACATGGCCGAGGTCGCCCGGCTGGCTCGGGAGCACCGGCCGAAACTGATCATCGCGGGTTGGTCGGCCTATCCCCGGCAGCTGGACTTCGCGCGGTTCCGCGAGATCGCCGACGAGGTCGGCGCGTACCTCATGGTCGACATGGCGCATTTCGCCGGGCTGGTCGCGGCGGGGCTGCACCCGTCGCCGGTGCCACATGCCCACGTCACGACGACGACCACGCACAAGACGCTCGGCGGTCCGCGTGGTGGCGTGATCCTGACCAACGACGCGGCACTGGCCAAGAAGGTCAACTCGGCGGTGTTCCCCGGCCAGCAGGGCGGTCCGCTCGAACACGTCATCGCCGCGAAGGCGGTCGCGTTCAAGATGGCGGCCGAACCGGAGTTCGCCGAACGCCAGCAAAGGACGTTGCGGGGCGCGAAGATCCTCGCCGAACGGCTGCTCGCCGAGGACGCCGCGGCGGCGGGCGTCTCGGTGCTGACCGGCGGCACCGACGTCCACCTGGTCCTCGCCGATCTCCGGAATTCCGATTTGGACGGTCAGCAGGCGGAGGACCGGCTGCACTCGGCCGGCATCACGGTGAACCGCAACGCCGTCCCGTTCGATCCGCGTCCGCCGATGGTCACCTCGGGCATCCGGATCGGCACCCCGGCGCTGGCGACGCGCGGCTTCGGCGACGACGAGTTCCGCGAGGTCGCCGACATCATCGCCACCGCGCTGCTCCCGGCGTTCGACGACACGGTCGCGGCCGCGCTGCGTGCCCGTGTCTCGACACTCGCCGCAGCTTTCCCGTTGTACCCGCACCTGCAGGAGGCCGCGCGATGACCACCCCGCCCGGGGCGCACCTGCCCGACCACCCCGATTTCCTGTGGGACAACCCGGATCCCGCACGCACCTACGACGTCGTGATCGTGGGCGGCGGTGGGCACGGGCTCGCCACCGCGTACTACCTCGCCAAGGTGCACGGGATCACCAACGTCGCGGTGCTGGAGAAGGGCTGGCTCGCGGGCGGGAACATGGCCCGCAACACCACGATCATCCGCTCGAACTACCTGTGGGACGAGAGTTCCGGGATCTACGAACACTCCCTGAAACTGTGGGAGGGCCTCGAAGAGGACCTCGGCTACCCGATCCTGTTCGACCAGCGTGGCGTGCTGAACCTCGCGCACAGTCTCCAGGACGTCCGCGACAGCGTCCGGCGCGTCAACGCGAACAGGCTCAACGGGATCGACGCCGAATGGGTGGACGCCCGGGGCGTCAAGGAGATCTGCCCGATCGTCAACATCTCGCCCGATGTGCGCTACCCGGTCATGGGCGCGACGTTCCAGCCTCGCGCCGGGATCGCCAAACATGATTACGTGGCTTGGGGCTTCGCCCGCGCGGCGGCCGAAATGGGGGTCGACCTGATCCAGAACTGCCAGGTCACCGGGATCGAGACCAAGCAGGGCCGGGTCACCGCCGTGGAGACCACGCGGGGCCGCATCGCGGCGGGCAAGGTCGCGCTGTGCGCCGCCGGGCACTCCGCGGTACTCGCCGCGATGGTCGGCCTGAAACTCCCGGTGACCTCGCATCCGTTGCAGGCGCTGGTGTCCGAGCTGCTCGAACCCGTGCATCCGACGGTCGTCATGTCGAACGCCGTGCACGTGTACGTTTCGCAGGCGCACAAGGGTGAACTCGTGATGGGCGCCGGGATCGACAGCTACAACGGCTACGGCCAGCGGGGCTCGTTCCACATCATCGAACAGCAGATGTCGGCCGCGCTGGAGCTGTTCCCGGTCTTCGCCAGGGCCCATCTGCTGCGCACGTGGGCCGGCATCGTCGACGTCACGCCCGACGCGTCACCGGTCGTCGGGCTCACCCCGGTCTCCGGGCTGTACCTCAACTGCGGCTGGGGGACCGGCGGGTTCAAGGCCACCCCCGGTGTCGGCGACTGTTTCGCGCACACCGTCGCGAAGGACAAACCCCATCCGTATGCCGAGCCGTTCACCTTGGACCGGTTCACGACCGGTGCCCTCGTCGACGAACACGGCGCCGCCGCCGTCGCCCACTGAGTTCCCTGGAGTTCGCTGTGCAACTGATTCCCTGCCCCTGGTGCGGGCCCCGTGAGGAAGCCGAGTTCCACTACGGGGGCCAGGCCCACGTGGCGTATCCGGAGGACCCGTCGGCGCTGTCGGACGAGGAATGGGCGCGTTATGTCTTCTTCCGTGACAACCCCGCCGGGCCGTTCGCCGAACGCTGGAGCCATTCCGCGGGCTGCCGTCGCTGGTTCAACGCCGTCCGCGACACCTCCTCCCACGAACTCCTGGCGGTCTACCGCCTCGACGAAGCCCGGCCGGTGATCTCATGACCGCTCCCTTCCGGCTGCCCTCGGGCGGCCGCATCGACCGCGACACCCCCGTCGAGTTCCTCTTCGACGGCCAGGTGCTCACCGGCTACCGGGGTGACACACTGGCCTCGGCGTTGCTGGCCCACGGCATCCACCGGATCGCGACCAGCGTCAAGTACGGCAGGCCACGCGGCATCATGGCCGCCGGCGTCGAGGACGCGAACGCGCTGGTGCAGATCGAAAAGCCGTTCCCCGAGCCGATGCTGACCGCCACCACGGTCGAACTGCACGACGGCCTCGTCGCCAGGGGGCTGCCCGGCCAGGGCAAGCTCGCCGAGGAGCCCGATCCCGCGCGGTACGACCACAAGCACGTCCACTGCGACGTCCTGGTGATCGGCGCCGGTCCCGCCGGGCTGACCGCCGCGCTGACGGCCGCGCGCGCCGGTGCCCGCGTGGTGGTGGTCGACGATCAGCCCGAGGCGGGCGGATCGCTGCTCGGCTCGAACGAGTTCCTGGACCTCGAGCCGGCACAGGAGTGGATCCGCGGCGTCGTCCAGGAGCTGTGGTCGCTTCCGGATGTCCTGGTGCTGGAGCGCACGACGGCGTTCGGCGCCTACGACGACGGCTTCTTCCTCGCTCTCCAGCGGCGGACCGACCACCTGGGAACGGCATCGGAAACCGTTGCGCGTCAACGTGTTTGGCGCATTCGCACCAAACAGGCCGTGGTCGCCACCGGCGCGCACGAACGACCCGTGGTGTTCGACGGCAATGACCGGCCGGGCATCCTGCTCGCCGCGTCCGCCCGTACGTACCTGCATCGCTACGGCGTGGTGCCCGGCCACCGGGCCGTGGTGTTCACGACCAACGACAGCGCCTACGCCGCCGCGATCGACCTCGCCGGCGCCGGTGTCGAGATCGCGGCCGTCGTCGACGCGCGGCCCGAAGCACCGCGTGGCTGGGCGGCCGAGTGCGCCGAGCGGGGGATCAGCGTCCATTGTGGACACGTCGTCACCGGGACTTCGGGAACGGACCGGGTGTCCGCGGTGGAGATCGCCTCGGCCGGTGGTGCTTCATCGACGGTCTCGTGTGACACGCTCCTGGTCTCGGGCGGCTGGAATCCCGCCGTGCACCTGTTCAGCCAGGCTCGGGGAAAGCTGGAGTACGCGCCCGCGCTGGGGGCGTACGTTCCGGCCGAGACGTTGCCCGCGCTGCGTGTCGCCGGATCCGCCGCGGGTGTGCTCGACCTGGCCGGATGTGTGCGGCAGGGCCGCGAGGCGGGAGAGGCCGCCGTCGCCGCGGCGGGCTTCGACGTGGCCGCGGGCTTCCCGCTGCCGGTGTCCGACGCACGGCCCGAAGAGGTCGCGACCGCGATCCTGTGGAAGGTTCCCGACGGTCAGTCCCTTGTGGACGGCGATACGCGGTTCGTCGACCTGCAGCGGGACGCGACCGTCACCGACGTCCTCCGCGCGACCGGTGCCGGGCTGCGCTCGCTGGAGCACATCAAGCGGTACACGACCATCGGTACCGCCCACGACCAGGGCAAGACCTCCGGCATGATCGCCGCCGGGATCGTCGCGGACGAACTGGGCACGGACCTCGCGCAGGGCAGGCCGACGACCTTCCGGCCGCCCTACACGTCGGTGCCGTTCGCCGCGCTCGCCGGGCGAGATCGCGGCGAGCTGCACGATCCCGCGCGGGTCACGGCGATCCATCCGTGGCATGTGGCGCATGGCGCGAAGTTCGAGGACGTCGGGCAGTGGAAACGGCCGTGGTACTACCCGCGTGCCGGGGAAAGCATGGACGAAGCCGTCCTGCGGGAATGCCGCGCGGCTCGTGCGGGTGTGGCCCTGATGGACGGTTCCACGCTGGGCAAGATCGACCTGCGGGGGCCGGACGTCGGCGCGTTCCTCGACCTGCTCTACACGAACATGATGAGCACCCTGAAGGTCGGCCGGATCCGGTACGGCGTGATGTGCGGCGTCGACGGCATGGTGATCGACGACGGCACCGTCATCCGCGTCGCCGAGGACCACTGGCTGGTGACCACCACCACCGGCAACGCGGCGATGATCCTCGACTGGATGGAGGAGTGGCTCCAGACGGAATGGCCGCACCTCGCCGTTTTCGCGACTTCGGTGACCGAGCACTGGGTCACCGTGCCGCTGGTCGGTCCGCGCTCCCGCGACGTGCTGGCCGCGGTCGCGCCGGATCTCGACGTCGGCAACGACGCCTTCGGGTTCATGACCTGGCAGGACACGGAAGTCGCCGGGATCCCGGCGCGCGTGTGCCGGATCAGCTTCTCCGGTGAGCTGGCGTACGAGATCAACGTCATGTCGTGGTACGGCGTCGCGCTGTGGGAGGCGCTGATGTCGGCAGGGGAGCCGTACGGGATCACGCCGTACGGCACCGAGACGATGCACGTCCTGCGCGCGGAGAAGGGCTACCCGATCATCGGGCAGGACACCGACGCGACGCTGACCCCGCAGGATCTCGGCATGTCCTGGGCGGTGTCGAAGAAGAAGGCCGACTTCATCGGGAAGCGGTCGTTCGCCCGCGCCGAGAACCAGCGGCCCGACCGCAAGCAGCTCGTCGGCCTGCTGCCGGTCGATCCGGCCGTGCCGCTGCCGGAAGGTGGGCAGGTGATCGAATCCGAGCAGCTGCCCGAGCCGCCGGTGCGCATGCTCGGCCACGTGACGTCGAGCTACCGGAGCGCGGCGCTGGGGCGGACCTTCGCGCTGGCCGTGGTGCGGTCGGGACGTGAGCGGATCGGTTCGACGCTGTACGTGCCGGTGGGTGACCGGGTGGTCCCGGTGACGGTCACCGATTCCGTTCTGTACGACAAGGAAGGGGCCCGTCGTGACGGTTGAGACCTTACGGCGTTCACCGCTCGCCGAGCAGGCCACGCGACTTGCTTCGCTCGCGCCCGCGTTGCGGGTCGCGGAGGAACCGTTCCTGACTCAGCTGACCGTGCGCGTCCGTGACGACGCCGCGGTAGCCCGGCTGGGCGCGGCACTGGGCGTCGCGCTACCCACCACGCCGTGCACGTTCAGCCGGGGGGCGGGGGCGGTGGAGATCTGCTGGATGGGGCCGGACGAATATCTCGTCCTCGGTACGCGTCCGGAGCTGGAGGACGTGGTGCGTTCGGCGCTGGGCGACGCGCCGGGCGCGGTGGTCGACGTGTCGGGACAGCGGACGCTGGTCACACTGTCCGGGCCCCGGGTCCGGGACGTGCTCGCGCACGGCTGCTCGGTGGATCTGCATCCGGCCGTCGCCGGGACCGGGACGTGCGTGCAGACGTTGCTCGCGCGGACCGGCATCGTCCTGCTGGTGCGTGACGCCGCCCGTGACGAGTTCGCCGTGCTGGTCCGGTCGTCGTTCGCGGCCTACTTCGGCGAGTGGCTGATCGACGCCGCGGCCGAATACGTCCCCTCCTCCGGCGATCAGGAGTGAATTCCCGTGGCACAGTCCTTCACCCTGACCCTCAAGTGCCCCGAGCGATCCGGCATCGTGCACGCGGTGACGACGTTCCTCGTCGGCCGGGGCTGCGACATCGTCGAGCATCAGCAGTTCGATGACGACGTGCGAGGCTCGTTGTTCCTCCGCACATCCTTCACCTGCCCCGGCGACGAGACCGGCAAAGAGACCACAGTGGACGGTCTGACCCAGGATTTCGGCCCCGTGGCACGGGAATTCGCGATGGAGTTCGAGTTCTCCGACGGACGTCCGGACCGGATCCTGGTGATGGTCTCGAAGTTCGGGCACTGCCTTAACGATCTGCTGTTCCGCTGGCGGGCGGGCAGCCTCGGCGCGGACATCGCGCTGGTGGTGTCCAACCACGAGGACCTGCGGCCGATGGCCGAGGCCGCCGGGCTCCCGTTCGTGCGAGTCCCGGTCACGCCCGAAACCAAACCCGAGGCGGAGCGGCGGCTGCTCGAACTGGTCGACGAGTACCAGGCCGACCTCGTCGTGCTCG
Source organism: Amycolatopsis sp. NPDC059027 (assembly GCF_042739735.1). Lineage (NCBI taxonomy): Bacteria > Bacillati > Actinomycetota > Actinomycetes > Pseudonocardiales > Pseudonocardiaceae > Amycolatopsis > Amycolatopsis sp. NPDC059027. The sequence continues at coordinate 116,342 of NZ_JBHYIK010000008.1, forward strand.
CGCGGTACATGCAGGTGCTGTCCAACGAGCTGTGCGTCAAGCTCCAGGGCCGCGCGATCAACATCCACCACTCGTTCCTGCCCGGTTTCAAGGGCGCCAAGCCCTATCACCAGGCGTACGACCGCGGCGTCAAATACGTCGGCGCGACCGCCCACTACGTCACGCCCGATCTCGACGAGGGGCCGATCATCGAGCAGGAGGTCCAGCGTGTCGACCACAGCTACGGTCCCCGTGCGCTGGTGACCGTCGGCCGCGACGCCGAGGCGCTCGCGTTGTCCCGTGCCGTCCGCTGGCACTGCGAACGCCGCGTCCTGCTCAACGGCAACAGCACCGTCGTCTTCCGCTGACCCATCCCGAACTCCGACCCAGGAGGATTCCCATGACCGCATCGCCTCGTGTCGTGATCATCGGCGCCGGGATCGTGGGCGCCAACCTCGCCGACGAGCTGACCAGCCGGGGGTGGGCCGACGTCACGGTGCTCGACCAGGGCCCCCTCCCACTGACCGGCGGCTCGACCTCGCACGCGCCGGGGCTCGTGTTCCAGACCAACGCGTCCAAGACGATGACGGAGTTCGCGCGGTACACCGTCGAGAAGTTCTCCACGCTGGACGTCGACGGGCTGCCGTGCTTCAACCCCGTCGGCGGGATGGAGGTGGCGACGACGCCCGCGCGCTGGGAGGATCTCAAGCGCAAGCACGGCTGGGCGACGTCGTGGGGGATCGGGTCCGGGCTCATCGACCCGGACGAATGCCTCCGTCGCTATCCGCTGCTGGACATCGACAAGGTGTTCGGCGCGCTGTACGTCCCGACCGACGGGCTGGCGAAGGCCGGGCGGGCGGTCGTCGCGCTGACCCGCCGAGCCGAGGAGCGAGGCGCCCGGTTCGTCGGCTCCACCAAGGTCACCGGCGTGCTCCAGCACGGCGGCCGGGTGACCGGGGTCGAGACCGACGCCGGCGTGTTCGACGCCGACATCGTGGTGTCCTGCGCCGGGTTCTGGGGCCGCCGGATCGGCGCGATGGCCGGCATGGACGTCCCGCTGCTCCCGCTGGCGCACCAGTACGCCAAGACAGGGCAGCTGGCCGAACTCGTCGGGCGCAACACCGAGATCACCGAGGCGAGCCTGCCGATCCTGCGGCACCAGGACCAGGACCTCTACTTCCGCGAGCACAACGACCGCCTCGGCATCGGGTCCTACCGCCATCGGCCGATGCCGGTCGAACTGTCCGATTTGGACGAAGAGGGCGAGATCGGCGAGCACGCGATGCCGTCCATGCTTCCCTTCACCGACGAGGATTTCGCGCCGTCGTGGGAGGAGAGCAAGCTGCTGCTCCCGGCACTGCGGCAGACCAAGGTGGAGGAAGGTTTCAACGGCATCTTCTCCTTCACCCCCGACGGTCAGTCGCTCGTGGGCGAATCGGCGGACGTGCGCGGGTTCTGGGTGGCCGAGGCCGTCTGGGTGACGCATTCGGCGGGTATCGCGAAGGCCGTCGCCGAGCAGCTGGTGCACGGGCGGTCGGAGACCGACCTGCACGAGGTCGACGTCAACCGCTTCGAGGAGGTCCAGCTCTCGCAGGAGTACGTCGACGAGACCTCGCAGCAGAACTTCGTCGAGATCTACGACGTCCTGCATCCCTTGCAGCCCAAGCTTTCCCCGCGGGATCTGCGGGTCACGCCGTTCCACGCGCGGCAGCGTGCGCTCGGCGCGTTCTTCCTGGAGGCCGCGGGCTGGGAACGGCCGCACTGGTACGAGGCGAACGCGCCACTGGTCAAGGAGATGCCGCACGACTGGCTGCCCCCGGCCCGCGACGCCTGGTCGGCGCAGTTCCATTCGCCGATCGCGGCCGCGGAGGCGTGGCGCACCCGCACCGCCGTCGCGCTCTACGACATGACACCGCTCAAACGCGTCGAGGTGAGCGGGCCGGGCGCGCTCGCCTTCCTCGAACGGCTCACCACCAACAAGCTCACCAAGTCGGTCGGCTCGGTCACCTACACGCTCATGCTCGACGACGCGGGCGGCGTCCGCAGCGACGTCACCGTGGCCCGGCTCGAACCCGACGTCTTCCAGGTCGGCATCAACGGCAATCTGGACGCCGACCACTTCCGCAAGAACCTGCCCGGCGACGGGAGCGTCCGGGTCCGCGACATCACCGGCGGGACCTGCTGCCTCGGCGTCTGGGGCCCGGCGGCCCGGGATCTGGTCCAGCCGCTGAGCCGCGAGGACTTCTCGCACGAGGGCCTCAAGTACTTCCGCGCCCGGCACGCACGCGTGGCCGGAGTCCCGGTGACCGCGATGCGACTGTCCTATGTGGGCGAACTCGGCTGGGAGATCTACACCAGCGCCGACAACGGGCTTCGGCTGTGGGACGCGCTGTGGGCCGCCGGGCAGGATCTCGGCGTCATCGCCGCGGGCCGTGCCGCGTTCAACAGCCTGCGGCTGGAGAAGGGCTATCGCCTGTGGGGCACGGACATGACCACCGAGCACGACCCGTACGAGGCAGGGGTCGGGTTCGCGGTGCGTCCCGCCAAGGGGGAGTTCCTCGGCAGGGAAGCCATCGACGGCCGGAGCGAGGAAACCGCGGCGCGGCGGCTGCGCTGTCTCACCATCGACGACGGGCGCTCGGTGGTGCTCGGCAAGGAACCGGTGTTCGTGGACGGACGGCCCGCGGGCTATGTCACCAGTGCCGCCTACGGGTTCACGATCCGCAAGCCGATAGCCTACGCGTGGCTGCCCGCGACGGCCGAGGTCGGCACGCCGGTGGAGATCGAGTACTTCGGCCGCCGGATCGCGGCGACGGTCGCCGCCGAACCGCTGTTCGACCCCGGTATGGAGCGCATTCGCCGCTGACCGCGACCGTACAACCCGTGGAGGACGAGGCCCGATGCGTGATCAGATCCTGAGCGAGTTCCTGGACCGGCTGGCGGCACGGGGCCCGGCCCCCGGCGGGGGCGCGACGGCGGCGCTGCACGTCGCGCAGGCCGCCGCGCTGGTCGGCATGGTCGCGCGGTACAGCGACGGCCCGAAGTACGCCGGGGACCGTGAGGTGATCGACGCCGTCGTCGCCGAGTCCGACGAGCTGCGGCAGCGGGCGTTGCGACTGGCCGAAAAGGACGCGTCGGCGTTCACCGCGGTCACCGCGGCGTACGCGCTGCCGAAGGGGACCGACGACGAGAAGAAGGCCAGGTCGCACGCCATCGCGGACGCGCTGCTCGGCGCGTGCCGGCCACCGGCCGAGGTCGTCGGCGCGGCCGCGGCGGTGGTGACGCTGGCCGAGCGGCTGCTGCCGGTCGGCAACCGCAACGTGGTCACCGACATCGCGGCGGCCGCCGAGGCGGCACGGGCCGGGGCCACCACCGCGCGGGTCAACATCGAGGTCAACCTCGGCGGCATCCGCGACGAGCAGGCCCGTGCCGAGCTGGTCGCCACCAAGGACGGCGTCGACGGGATCTGCGAACGGGCGGACAAGGTCACCGCCGAGGTGCGGGCGGGGCTGACCTCGTGACCGCGATTTCGTTGTCCGGCAAGGAACTCGCCGCGTCGCTACGGGCCAGGGCCAAGGAGACCGCGGACACGCTGACCGCCGCCGGGACACCGCCGAAGCTCGCCGTGGTGGTGGCCACCGACGACGGCTCCAGCCTCTGGTACGTCCGTTCGATCGCGAAGGCCGCAGCGAAGTCCGGGATCGAGTGCGACGTCGTCGACCTCGGCGCGGACACCACGGCCGAGGAGATCCGGCGCACGCTCGAAACGCTGAGCGCCGACGACACGGTGCACGGCATCATCCTCCAGACACCGCTGCCCGAAGGGGCAACGGCGGCTGACCTCGCGGGCACGATCGACCCGGCGAAGGATGTCGACGGCGCCAATCCGGCGAGCCTCGGCAGGCTCGCGGCGCGGCTCCCCGCGTTCGCGCCGGCCACCGCGGAGGCGGTCATGGCGCTGCTCGACCACCACGGCGTCCCGCTGGCCGGACGGCACGCCGTCGTGATCGGACGGTCCACTGTGGTCGGTGTGCCCGCGGCCCAGCTGCTGCTCGCGCGCGATGCCACCGTCAGCGTCTGTCATTCCCGCACGGCCGACCTGCCGGGTATGACCCGCCAGGCGGATGTGCTGGTCGTGGCGGTGGGCCGGGCCGGGATGGTCACCGCCAGGCACGTCGCTCCCGGCACCGTCGTGATCGACGTCGGCACCAACCCGACCGAGGACGGTGGCCTCGCGGGCGATGTCGCTCCAGAGGTGTCCGAAGTGGCCGGCGCGCTCACTCCGGTGCCCGGCGGTGTCGGGCCGGTCACCACGGCGCTACTCCTCGGGCACACAGTGGACGCCGCCTCCCTCCTCAGTCAGCGGTGACGAGCCGCGTCAGGTAAAACGGTTTCCTGGCGTGGAAGGAGACCGCGGGGGTTTCACGGGTAGGTGAGGCCGCGATCGGCGGCAGGCGCAGCGTTGCCTGCCGCATGGGAGACGGGAGAGTGGTCCGTGGGAAAACCGGACGAAGTCGCAGGTGAGCGGCCCGCCGAGGCGGGCAGGGTCACGGTGACCGAGCCGGGGGTGATCCGGCGGGCCATCGGCGCGGCGGCCATCGGCAACGTGACCGAATGGTTCGACTTCGGGGTGTTCGCGTACCTCGAAGTGACCATCCGGAAGGTCTTCTTCACCGGCGCCAACGAGACCATCGGGACAATCGGGACACTGGGGCTGTTCGCGGTCGCGTTCCTCGTCCGGCCGTTCGGCGGGATGTTCTTCGGCCCGCTCGGTGACCGGATCGGCCGGACCAAGGTGCTCTCGATCACGGTCATCCTGATGGCCGTCGGCACGTTCGTGATCGCCTTCATCCCCAGCTACGGCGCGATCGGCGCCGCGGCGCCGATGCTGATGCTGGCCGCGCGGCTGCTCCAGGGCTTCTCCACCGGAGGCGAGTACGGCGGCGCGATGACGTTCATCGCCGAGTACGCCCCGGACAAGCGGCGCGGCTTCCTCGGCAGCTGGCTGGAGTTCGGCACGCTGACCGGCTATGCCTTCGGCGCCACCATCGCGACCGTGGTGACCACCGTGCTGCCGGAGGACGATCTGCTCAGCTGGGGCTGGCGGATCCCGTTCCTGATCTCCGGCCCGCTCGGCCTGATCGGTCTCTACCTGCGGCTCAAGCTGGAGGAGACCCCGGCGTTCAAGGCGCTCGCCCACGAGTCGCAGGGCCGGGAGGGCAAGCAGACGCTGCGCGAGATCCGCACGCTCTTCGTCACCTACTGGCGGCCCATGGTGGTGTGCGGCGGGCTCGTGCTGGTCTTCAACGTCACCAACTACATGCTCACCTCGTACATGCCGACGTACCTGGCCGGGCTGCCGGACCACGGCGGGATCAGCGAGACCACGTCGCAGGTGCTGCAGATCGTCGTACTGCTGCTGATGATGGTGTTCATCACCTTCGTCGGGCGGCTGTCCGACCGCATCGGCAGGCGGCCGGTGATCTTCGCCGGCTGCGCGTTCATGGTGGTCCTGGCGGTGCCCTCGGTGCTGCTCATGCGCGCGGGCGGGGTCGGCCCGGTCTTCGGCGGACTGGCGCTGATGGGCCTGATGCTGGTGTGCTTCAACAGCACCATGCCCTCGACGCTGCCCGCGTTGTTCCCGACCGAGGTTCGCTACGGCGGTCTGTCCATCGCGTTCAACATCTCGGTGTCGCTCTTCGGCGGGACGACGGCGGTGGTGACGGCCTCGCTCATCGCGGTCACCGGCGATCTGAACTGGCCGGGCTACTACCTCATCATCGCCGGGATCATCGGTGCCGTCGCGTGCTTCTTCACCAAGGAGTCCGCGCGCAGGCCGCTTCCGGGCTCGCCGCCCGCGGTGTCGACCGAGGAGGAGGCACGGGCGATCCGGGAGCACGCGGCGCCGTAGCGATCTCACATGTTCGCGGGCGGGGACCAGGTGAGCCGCGGGTCGGTCTGCACGAAGCTGCCGAGCAGCTGGTCGACCTGCGTCAGCACGTCGAGGTCGAGGGAGACCCCGGACGCCTTGGCGTTTTCGGTGACCTGGTCCGGACTGCTCGCGCCGGCGACCACCGACGCGACGGTGTAGTGCTGGAGTGTCCAGGCCAGCGCGAGCTGTGCCATGGTCAGCCCTGCCTCGTCGGCGACCCCGCGCAGCAGGGCGACGCGTTCGAGCAGATCCGGCATCAGCAGGGGCGACACGGCTTTCCGTGCGTCGCCCGGCACCGCCGCGCGTGATCCCGGCGGGATGTGTCCCGGCCGGTACTTGCCGGTCAGTACCCCCTGCGCCAGTGCGACCGAGGCGAACTGGCCGATGCCCTCGCGGGCGCACACCGGCATCACCTGCGCCTCGGCGACCCGCCACAGCATCGAATAGTGCGGCTGGTTGGCGATCAGCGGGACGTCGAACCGCCGCGCGAGGGTGCTCGCCTGCAGCAGCTGGTCGGCCGTCCATTCCGCAGTGCCGACGTACAGGATCTTCCCCTGCCGCACCAGATCCGACAGCGCGAGGAAGGTTTCCTCCAGCGGGGTCCGGTAGTCGAACCGCAGCAGCTGGTAGACGTCGATGTGGTCGGTGCCCAGCCGTCGCAGCGAGCCGTGCAGCGAGGTGACCAGGTGCTTGCGGCTCAGACCGGCGTCGTTGGGGCCGGAGCCCTCCGGCCAGAAGACGCCGGTGCACAGCACGAGATCGTCGCGCCGGGCACCGGCGAGCGCCGTGCCGAGTGCCTCCTCCGCCGCGCCGCCGCCCCAGGCCGCCGCCGTGTGGAACGTCGTGATGCCCGCGTCCAGCGCGGCGGCGACGCGGTCCGCGCCGCCGGAATGGGTAAGCCAGTTGCCGTACGAGATCTCGCTGACGGACAGCCCGCTCGCACCGAGCCTGCGGTACTCCATGCTCAGCCCTTCTTCCCGAGGGCCTCGACTGTGGCCTCGACGGTGCGGTCGATCCACTCGTCCGGCGCCTGCGCCTTGCGCGCGTAGGTGTCCCGCACCGATTCGTGGGGCAGGATCAGGAACTCCTCCGCCGCCAGGCCGCGCACGACCGAGGCGGCGACGTCTTCCGGCTCCAGCAGGGGCGCCGCCGCGGCGATCGCGAGCGCGGCGGGATGCCCGGCGGCGATACCCGGTTCGAGCAGCGCGGTGCGCACCCCGAGCGGGCACAGCGCGCTGACCCGCACGCCGCGTGGCCGGTAGGTGATGGCCAGCCATTCGGCGAGCCCGACGGCGGCGTGCTTGGTCACCGAGTACGGCGCGTCGCCCGGGGTGCCGAGCAGTCCGGCGCCGGAGGCGGTGATCAGCAGGTACCCCTCGCCCCTGCCGAGCATCGCGGGCAGCGCGACCTGCGCCGCGTGCACGTGCTGCATGACGTTGATCGCCCACGACCGCGCCCACTGCTCGTCGGCGGCGTGCACCCCGGTGCCGAACGCGGCGCCCGCGTTGGAACAGAACAGGTCGACCGGGCCGAACTCGGCGCGCGCGTCGGCCACCAGCCGCTTCAAGTCCTGTTTGGACGTCGCGTCGGCGTGCCGGGCGATCGCCGTGCCGCCCGCCGCGACGATGCCCGCCGCGACGTCCTCGGCCGCGGCGAGGTCGAGATCGGAGACGACCACCCCGGCCGCGCCGTCCGCGGCGAACCGCCGCGCCATGGCCGCGCCGATCCCGTGTGCCGCGCCGGTCAGCACGATGACTCGTCCTGTTACTTCCACGTGCGCTCCAGTGCCATTTTTGTCGTACGTCGGTGACTATTCCTGCGGTTTGTGACGCCGGTGAGTAAATTGTCGCGGAAAGCTGGGAGGTGCATGATAAAAGTGCTGGTCAGCGACTTGTTTCGGGTAGGCGATGTATTCGTCGGCGGCGCCGCGACTTTAGCATGGATTCACTTGTTTCCCGAGTTTTCCTGCGGCAGTATTGCACTCCCTACGGCAAGTAGGTTATTTCTTGGAACCCCCGGTGAAGATCGTCGAATCCTCGAGGTCCGCCCCCGGCGGGAGGTGAACAGGAGGTCCACCGATGAGCCACGCGACGGCGCGGACGCGGGTACTCGGCGTGCACCCGCTCGGGCGGCCCGATCCCGGGCTGGCGGCCGCCGTCGCGCGCGGTGGCGGACTGGGTGTCGTCGACCTCGGTGCGGGCGGGACCGCCTGGGAGTCCATTGTGGACGCCGGTTTTCCCTTCGGGGTGCGGCTCGGTGCGGGCTGCCCGGTACGGCCCGAGGTGGTGCGGGACAGTGGCGCGGGGCTCGTCCTGCTCGCCGAGGGCACGCCTTGGCCAGGCGGTGGCGCACCCGTGCTGGCCGAGGTGACCGGCGTCGAGCAGGCCGTCCGCGTGCTCGACGCCGGTGCCTCCGGCCTCGTCGCCCGCGGCAGCGAGGCGGGTGGTTCGGAACTGACGACGTTCGTGCTGCTGCAACGGCTGCTGGAGCGGTTCGGCGGTGACGTCCCGGTCTGGGCGTACGGCGGCATCGGGCCGCGGACGGCGGTGGCCGCGGTCGCCGGGGGAGCGGCGGGCGTCGTGCTGGACGGGCTGGGCCTGTTCCCCGAGGCGGACGTCCCGCACGCGGAACGGAACCGGCTGTCCCGCGCCGACGACGGCCTCGCGGCACTGTTCGCGAACCGGTTCCAGGACGCCGAAAGCGCTGTCCGCTCGGTGGTGCGGTCACTCGCCGCGCCGCCGGCGGATCCGGCGGACCAGGGTGCCCGGTTGTGCCGCACGCTGGGCACCGCGTTGCCGGTCGTGCAGGGCCCGATGACCCGGGTGAGCGACCAGCCCGGTTTCGCCGCGGCCGTCGCCGAGCACGGCGGGTTCCCGTTCGTCGCGGTGGCCACCGCCGACGGGGCCAAGACCGCCGAACTGCTGAGGCGGACCGCCGCCCGGCTCGGCGACCGGCCGTGGGGCGCGGGCATCCTCGGGTTCGTCCCGGAGGCACTGCGTGCCGAACAGCTCGCCGTGGTGCGGGCCGCGCGCCCGCGATGCGTGCTGATCGCGGGCGGGAAACCCGCGCAGGCCAAGGCCTTGGAGGCCGACGGGATCGCGACCTTCCTGCACGTGCCCTCGCCGATCCTCCTGCGGCAGTTCCTCGACGCCGGGATCCGCCGCTTCGTGTTCGAAGGCGCCGAATGCGGTGGGCACATCGGCCCCCGGTCGAGTTTCGTGCTGTGGGAACAGCAGCTCGACGTCCTGCGCGAGCACGGCGGCGCCGATATCAAGGACGTCGAGCTGCTGTTCGCGGGCGGTGTGCACGACGCGCGTTCGGCGGCGATGGTCGCCGCGATGGCGGAGCCGCCGGCCGCGCGGGGTGCCGGGATCGGGGTGCTGATGGGCACCGCGTACCTGTTCACCGAAGAGGCGGTGACCCACGGCGCCATCACGGGACTGTTCCAGGACCGCGTGCTCGGCGCCGGAACCACGGTCACGCTGGAGACCGCGCCGGGCCATCTCACCCGCTGCCTGCCCAGCCCGTACACCGGGGAGTTCGCGGCGGTGAAGGCCAGGCTGCGTGCCGAAGGGGTCGCGCCGCAGGAGAGCTGGCAGCGGCTGGAGGAGCTGAACACCGGGCGGCTCCGGATCGCGAGCAAGGGAATCCGCCGCGAGGGCGCGGATCTCGTCGCGGTCGGCGAGCAGGCTCAGCTCGCCGAGGGGATGTACATGGCGGGTCAGGTCGCGGTGCTGCGTGGGGAACGTACCGGGATCGCGGCGTTGCACCGCGAGGTCACCGAAGGCGCGGCGGAGCTGCTCCGTGCCAAGGCGGCGCTTTCGCCTGGCACGGGTTCCGACGAGTCCGTTGTGGACGGTGACATCGCGATCGTCGGCATGGCCTGCGCGTTCCCCGGCGCGCCGGATCTCCCCGCGTTCTGGTCGAACATCCTGCGTGGCGCCGACGCCGTCACCGAAGTCCCGCGACAGCGGTGGGACCAGAGTGTCTACTTCGGACAGAACTCCGCCGATCGGTCCACGTCGAAGTGGGGTGGCTTCCTGCCGCCGCTGGATTTCGATCCACTCGCCTACGGCATCCCGCCGACGTCGATGGGCAGCATCGACCCTGCTCAGTTGGTTTCGCTGGAGATGGCGCGACGCGCGCTCGTCGACGCGGGTTACGGCGAAGGCGGTTTCGACCGCGAGCACACCAGCGTCATCTTCGGCGCGGAGGCCGGGGGAGACCTGGCGAACGCCGGCGTGCTGCGGGCGCTGCTGCCGAGCTACCTGGAGGACGTCCCCGAAGAGCTGCTCGCCCAACTGCCCGAGCTGACCGAGGATTCCTTCCCCGGCACGCTTGCCAACGTCATCTCCGGCCGGATCGCCAACCGGCTCGACCTCGGCGGCGCGAACTACACCGTCGACGCGGCGTGCGGTTCTTCGCTGGCGGCGCTGGACCTCGCGGTGAAGGAGCTGCGGGCGGGCACCAGCGCGATGGTGCTGTGCGGCGCGGTCGACCTGCACAACGGCATCAACGACTACCTCATGTTCACCTCCGCGGGCGCGTTGTCGCCGACCGGGCGCTGCCGCCCGTTCGACGCGGCGGCGGACGGGATCGCACTCGGCGAAGGGGCCGCGTGTCTCGTGCTCAAGCGGCGGGCCGACGCCGAGCGCGACGGTGACCGCGTCTACGCCGTGGTCAAGGGGGTCGGCGCGGCGAGCGACGGCAAGGCGCTCGGGCTGACCGCGCCGCGCCCGGACGGGCAGCGTCGCGCGCTGGAACGGGCCTATCGCGACGCGGCGGTGTCCCCGGTGGACATTGCGATGGTGGAGGCGCACGGCACCGGCACGGTCGTCGGCGACGCCACCGAGCTGACCACGTTGACCGAGTTCTTCGCCGACGCCGGTGCCGCGCCGGGCAGCTGCGCGCTCGGCTCGGTGAAAAGCCAGATCGGGCACACGAAATGTGCCGCGGGACTGGCCGGGCTGATCAAGGCGGCGCTGGCGCTGTGGCACGAGGTTGTGCCGCCCACGCTGCACCTGAGCAGGCCGAACCCCGCCTGGGACGCGCGCCGCAGTCCCTTCACGTTCTCCACCGCAGCCCGGCCGACGCCAGTGCCGCGCGAACGTCGGTTCGCCGGAGTGAGCGCGTTCGGGTTCGGTGGGACCAACTTCCACGCGGTACTGGGCGCTCCCGGGGTGCGGCCGGACCGGCGGCACGGGCCGCGGGACTGGGCGGCCGAGCTGTTCCTGGTCCGTGGGTCCGATGTGGACAGTGCACGCGGGACACTGCGCGAGCTGCTGGCGGCCGGTGAGGGCCGTCCGTTGCGGGAGCTGGCGGCGCTCGCTTCGGAACGCGCCGGCGCGAGCACGGATCCGGTGCGGCTCGCCGTCGTCGCGGGCGATCTCGCCGAACTGCGGGACGCCGCAGAGGGGCGCGGCGGGATCACTGCCGAGGGCGGCGAACTCGGCAAGGTCGCGTTCCTGTTCCCTGGCCAGGGCAGCCAGCGGACCGGGATGCTGGCCGAGCTGTTCGTGCACTTCCCGGAGCTGGCCGAGGTGCTGCGGCTCGCCCCCGACGTCGCGGCGAAGACGTTCCCGCCGCGTGCGTTCGACGAGGAAACCCAGGCGGCGCACGAGGAATCGCTCAAGGACACCCAGGTGGCGCAGCCCGCGCTGGGCCTGGTCGAATCGGCGGTCTGCCGTCTGCTCGCCGACCTCGGGGTCCGGCCGGATCTGCTGGCGGGGCACAGTTACGGCGAACTGGCCGCGCTTTCGGTCGCCGGCGCCTTCGACACCGCGACGCTGGTAGCGCTCAGCCGGGCCAGGGCGCGGTCGATCGCCGGCGTGGCCGGGGCCGACCCCGGCGCGATGGCCGCGGTCAAGGCGTCCCGTGACGATCTCACGGCCACGCTGATCGGCCCCGATGTCGTACTGGCCAATCACAACGCGCCCGGGCAGACCGTCCTTTCCGGACCGGCTCCCGCGGTGGAGCGCGCCATCCGGCGGCTGCGCGAAAAGGGCGTCGCGGCGAAGCGGATCCCCGTCGCGTGCGCGTTCCACAGCCCGGTGGTGGCCGGGGCCGGCGCGGTGTTCGCCGTCGACCTCGACGCCGCGGAGATCGCGGAACCGGGCCTGCCGGTCTGGTCGAACCGCACCGCGCGGCCGTACGCGCCGGATGCGGTGCGTACCGAGCTGGCCGCGCAGATCGGCGCGCCGGTGCGGTTCGTGGACCTGATCGAGGACATGTACGCGGCGGGTGCGCGGACCTTCGTCGAGGCAGGGCCCGGCCGGGTTCTTTCCCGGCTGGCAGGGGAGATCCTCGGCGATCGGCCGCACACCGTGATCGCCTGTGATCCCGGCGGCCCCGGCCTGCGGGGCTTCCTGACCGCGCTCGCGCGGCTCGCCGTCGCCGGAGCCGAGGTGCGCACCGAACGGCTTTTCCGCGGCAGGGTCCGGCTCGGCCCGCCGCCCGCTCCCGGCTGGACGGTGGACGGCCAGCTGGTCCGCGCGCCCGGTGGCGAGGTCCCCGCCCACGGGCTCGTGCCCGCCCGACGAATCCCGAGGACGACCATGAACCAGCCCGCGCCCGGCCGTGACCAGGCCGTCGTCGAATTTCTCCGCACCACCCGCGAACTCGTCGCGGCCCAGCGCGAGGTGATGCTGGGCTACCTCGGCGCGGCGGCCGCACCGGCCGTGCCTGCCGCACCGGTGGTGCTGCCGCCCCCGATCGAGATCGCCGCACCTGTCCCGGTGGCGGCTCCCGAGCCCGAACCGGTGGCCGTCGCCGAGGAGGTCGACGTCCTCGCGACGGTGATCGGCGTGATCAGCGAACGCACCGGCTACCCGGCCGAGATGATCGACGGTGATCTGGACCTGGAAGCCGATTTGTCGATCGACTCGATCAAGCGTACCGAGATCGCGGGCACGCTGCTGGCGAAGCTCGGCCTGTCCGGGCGGGTCCACGACGACAGCCAGGACCAGCTCAGCCGGGATCGCACCGCCGCCGCGCTGGCCACCCGGCTGGAGAAATGGGTGACCCCGGATCAGCAGCCGGCCGTGGCCGCGCCTCCGCCTGCCGAGGCACCCATCGGGAAGGCGCCCGGCCGGTACGTGCTCACCCGGATCCCGGCGCCGCTGGGGACCTTCGACACCGCACGCGTACGGGGCAGGACCGTCGCGGTCGTCGGTGAACCCGGGCAGGAGGACCTCGTGGAGTCCGTCCGGTCGGCGTTCGCCGGAGCGGGCGCGGTGCCGGGGGAACCGGCCGAGGCGGACGTCGTGGTGGTGCTGAACCCGCTCGCCGACGCCGAGGAGCCGATCGCCCCACAGGTGTTCGGCCTGCTCAAGGCCACGCGCGGTGCGGTGGTCGTGGTGGCGGCGGCCGGGGCCGACCACTGCGCCGGACTGCGGGGGCTGGTCCGCGCCGCCGCGCGGGAGCGGGACGCCAGGACAAGGCTGGTCGAGCTGGAGTCCACTGTGGACGTCGGGAAGGTGGCGCTGGAGGAGGCGCTTGCCGACGGTCCCGCGGTGGTCCGGTACGACGCCGAGGGTCGCGCGACGATCGAACCCACGGCTGCCGACCTCGGCTCGATCGCTTATGCGGGCGCGGGCCCCGACGGCGGTGAGACCCGGGCGCTGGGACTCGGCGCGGACTCCGTGGTGCTGCTGATCGGGGGCGCGCGCGGGATCACCGCGCGGGCGGCGGTCGCGCTGGCGACGAGCGGCTGCCGGATCGAACTGGCCGGGCGCACGCCGTGGCCCGCCGAGCCCGAGGACGAGGAACTGCCCGGTGACACGCAGGCCGTGCGTGCCGCGCTCGCCACGCGGGGTGGTTCCGTCGCCGAGATCGAGCGTCGCGTCCGGACGGTGCTCGCTCAGCGGGAGATCGCCAGGACGCTGGACGAGATCCAGGCCGCCGGAGGCAGCGGGACCTATCGCACACTGGACGTGCGCGACGGCGCCGCCGTCCGGCAGGTGGTGAAGGATCTGCACACCCGTTTCGGCCGCATCGACGGCGTCGTCCACGCGGCCGGGGTGATCGACGACAAGCTCATGGCGGACAAGGACGAGCAGTCCTTCCGCACGGTTTACGGGACCAAAGTGGACGGTGCGAGAGCACTGCTCGACGCGCTGGAGCAGTCCGGCGTGCGGCCCGGGTTCGTCACCTTCTTCGGCAGTATCGCCGCGGTGCTCGGCAACCGGGGACAGACCGACTACTCGGCGGCGAACGACGCGCTCGAAACCCTCGGCGAGCACTGGGCGAACCGCACCGGCGGCCGGGCGCTGACCGTCCACTGGGGACCCTGGGCCCCCGCCGATGATCACGGCGGCATGGTGTCGCCCGAACTCGCGCGCGAATACGAGCGCCGGGAGGTCGCCCTGATCGACCCGGCCGAGGGCACGGCGGCGCTGTTGCGGGAACTGGCCTACGGCTCGCCTGACGCCCGCTCGGTGCTGTACACGGCGTCACTGTGGTGAGCACTGTGGGACGCCAGGAGGCCGTGGCGATCGTCGGGATGGGCGTGTTCCTGCCCGGCGCGTCCACTGTGGACGAGTACTGGCACAACATCACCTCCGGCACCGACGCGGTCACCGAGATCCCGGCGCACCGGCGGGATCCGAGCTTCCACGCCGACGGCAGCACACCCGACCGCACCTACGGGCGGCGCGGCGGATTCGTCGCGGACACCCTCGACTTCGATCCGGCGGCGTTCGGCATCGTGCCGAGCTCGATCGGCGGGATGGAACCGGACCAGCTGACCGCGCTGGCGGTGGCGGTCGCCGCCGTCGACGACGCCGGTGGCCTGGCGAAGCTCGGTGATCCCGAACGGGTCGGGGTGATCCTCGGCCGTGGCGGCTACCTTTCGCCGGGGCTGCTGCGTTTCGAGCAGCGGGTGCGGTCGGTCCGGCAGATCACCCACACCGTCGGCGAGCTGCTGCCCTCGGCGCGGCCGGAGGTGCTCGACCGGTTGCGGACCGCCCTGCTCGAACCGCTCGGCGAGTTCCGGCCCGACACGGCGATCGGGCTGGTGCCGAATCTGGCGGCTTCCCGGGTGGCGAACCGGCTCGACCTCGGCGGCCCGGCGTATACAGTGGACGCCGCCTGCGCGTCTTCGCTGGTGGCGGTGGACCAGGCGATCGGGGAACTCGCGCGGCGCCGCTGTGACGTGGTGCTGGCGGGCGGGGTGCACCACTGCCACGACGACACGTTGTGGTCGATGTTCACTCAGCTCGGCGCGCTGTCGCCGAGCCAGCGGATCAGCCCGCTTTCCCGTACCGCCGACGGCCTCCTGATCGGCGAGGGCACCGCGGTCGTGGTGCTCAAGCGGCTCGATGACGCGCGGCGTGACGGCGACCGGGTGTACGCGGTGGTACGCGGTTCGGGGACGTCGAGCGACGGCAAAGGCGCGAGCCTGCTCAGCCCCGCCGTCACCGGTCAGACGCTGGCGCTGCGCCGCGCGTGGGCGTCGGCCGGGCTCGATCCGGCGGCGCCGGGCGCGCTCGGACTGCTGGAGGCGCACGGGACCGCGACGCCTGCCGGGGACGCGGCCGAGCTGGCCACGGTCGCCGAGGTGTTCGGCCCGCCCGCCGGGCCGCGCGGGGTGATCGGCTCGGTCAAGTCGATGATCGGGCACACCCTGCCCACCGCGGGCGTCGCGGGCCTGGTCAAGGTGGCGCTCGCGCTGCACCACGCGATGCTGCCGCCCACGCTGCACTGCGCGGATCCCCATCCACTGCTGGAAAAGACCCGGTTCCGCGCCTTGTCCGAGGCCCAGCCGTGGGACGGCGGTGACGTGCCGCGCCGGGCGGCGGTCAACGCGTTCGGCTTCGGCGGCGTCAACGCGCACGTCGTGCTGGAGGAGGGAGATCCGGCTCCGGCGCGGCGCCGCCGCGCGCGGGTCAGTGGTGAACCCGAGCGGGTGCTCCGCCTCGCGGCGTCCACTCCGGACGCCTTGCGGGAGCTGCTCGATCGCCCTGATCAGTCCGATGTGGACGGGTCGGAGCCCTGCCGGATCGGCATCGTCGGGCCGGACGAGAAGCGGCTCGCGGTGGCCCGCCGGGTGCTGGCGAAGGTCGCCGCCGAGGGGAAGCCCTGGCACGGTCCCAACGACATCTGGTGCTCGGTCGACCCGCTGCTGCGCCGGCCCGGGGCGAAGACGGCGTTCGTCTACCCGGGACTCGAAGCCGACGCGGAACCGCACTGCGCCGACGTCGCCCGGCACTTCGGGCTGGAGCGTCCGGAGTGGTCGACGGCGAGCGTGCTCGACCGCGCGTCGAGCGTGTCCCAGGTCGGGCTGTTGCTCGACGCCGCGTTGCGGCGGCTCGCCATCACCCCGGACGCGCTGGCCGGGCACAGCGTCGGCGAATGGACGGCGATGCAGGCCGCCGGCATGTACCCCGCACAGTCCACATCGGACCTGCTGGCCCAGTACTGGCCACAGGGTTTCACCTTGCCGGAAGCGGACTTCCTGGTACTGGGCTGTTCGGCGGAGCGCGCGGCCGAGCTGCTCGCCGACGAACCCGAACTGATGGTCTCGCATGAGAACGCGCCTCGCCAGACCATCGTGTGCGGGGACCCCGCGGCCGCGTCCCGGCTCGCCCGGCTGTGCGCCGGACGCGGAATCGTCGCGAGGACACTGCCGTTCCGCTCCGGCTTTCATACTCCACTGCTGCGTTCGCGGCTCGGCCCGTTCACCCGGCTCGTGGCGGAACTGGAGCTGAGCGCGCCGCGGATCCCGGTGTGGTCGGCGACGACGGCCCGGCCGTACCCGGCGTCGGCGGTCGAGGTCCGGGAGCTGTACCTGGCGCACCTGGTGCGCAAGGTCCGGTTCCGTGAGCTGGTCGACGCGCTGTATGACGACGGTGTCCGCGTGTTCGTGCAGGCCGGGGCAGGGCAGGTCGGTTCGTTCGTGGCGGACACGCTGGCGGAGCGGCCGCATCTGGTCGTCCCGGCGGCGTCCGGTACCCGATCCGGGCTCGGGCAGCTGCGCCGCGTCGCGACCGCGGTGTGGGTCGAGGGCGGGCAGCCGCGGTTCGCCGCGCTGGAGCCCAGGCGGATCCGGCTCGACACCGGCGGTGCGCTGCTTTCCGTCGCCGAGGAAGCCAAGGGGTTGCTGGAAGGCGGCGAGGCGCTGCCGGAGATTCCGGACGGCATTCCGGACGCGATCGTCGCCGAGTTCACCGCGTTGCTCGCCGAGACCCGGCGGACCGCGGCCAGCGTCGTCAGCGCCGCGGCCAGGCGGGAGCCCGAGCGCGCCGCGTCCACTGTGGACGTTTCGCTCGCCACAATGCCGTATCTGGCCGACCACCGGTTCTTCCGGCAGCGCGAGGACTGGCCGGACGAGGCGGACTTCCGGCCGGTCGTCCCCGCGACGACGCTGGTCGACCTCGCCTGCCGGGCGGCGGAACGGACATGGCAGGGGGCGGTCGCGACCGGAGTGGACAACGCGGCGTTCTCGCGCTGGCTGATCGCCGCCCCCGCCCAGCGGGTCCCGCTCTCGATGACGCGCGAGGGCGATCGGGTGCACGTCGAGATCGGGCCGTACGCCACGCTGAACGTCCACCTGGGACAGCGGTATCCGTCGTCCCCGGCGCCTTTTCCCGTCCCCGGACCGGAAACCGCGCCCCCGCTGACCGCGGCCGAGGTCTACACCCGGCGGGAGATGTTCCACGGCCCGGCGTACCAGGGGCTGGTGCGGCTGAGCGGGATCGGCGAGCAGCACATCCGTGGCGAGCTCGTCGTGCCGCCCGCCCCTGGTGCGCTGCTGGACAACGTCGGCCAGCTGCTCGGCTGCTGGCTGATGAGCACCCGGCCCGACGGGCTGCTCGCGTTCCCCACGTCGATGGGCCGGATCACCTGGTACGGCCCCGAACCCGGGCCGGGTACGCGGGTGGGCTGCCTGGTGCGCGTCCGCCTGCCGCGGCCGGACGTGCTGGAGATGGACGCCGAACTCGTCCGCGACGGGACGGTCCTCGCGAGGATCGAGCAGTGGCGCGACATCCGCTTCCCCTGCGACCGCGCCGCGCACCGCGTCTACGCCTTCCCCGACCGGCACCGGCTTTCCGAGGAGCACGAGGGTTCCTGGACGCTGGTCACCGACCGCTGGCCGAGCGTCGCGGCACGCGACATCTACGCGGGGGTGTACCTCGGCGCCGCCGAACGAGCCGAGTACGTGGCGTGCCAGCCCCGGCGGCAACGGGGTTGGCTGCTGGAGCGCGTCGCGATCAAGGACGCCGTTCGCGCGTGGCTCGCCGCCGACGGGGTGGACGCGGTGTACCCGGCGGAAATCCGCGTGCACCCCGACGCGACCGGTGTTTCGGGGCTGTACGGCAGAAAACTGCCGGACCTCGCCGTCGCGGTCGCGCAGACCGGCGATCTCGCGGTCGCTCTCGTCCGCGACCGCGGCGACCCGGTGCGGCCCCGCATCGCCGTCCGTGCGGAGGCGGACACGAGCGGGCTGGCGGAGGAGATCGGGGCCGGTATGGAGTCGGCCGGGATACCGGGTCACGTCGTGGCCTGGAACCGTTGTGGGACAAACAGGAGCACGACATGACGATCGAACAGCAGTTGCCGGCTTCCGTCTTCGCCACCGTCGCCGAGTTGCTGGGCGAGCTGGTCGGCGACGCCGAGGTACTGGGCATCGAGATCACGCCGGAGACCACCTTCCACGAGGATCTGCAGCTGGAGAGCATCGATCTGGTGACCTTCGCGAGCATCCTCGCCGAGTACTACGGCGAGGACGTCAACCTCGCGGAGTTCCTGGCGGAGAAGGATCTCGACGACGTGATCGGGCTGCGGGTCGGCGACATCGCGGACTACGTCGCCGCCCGGCTCGCCGGGCGAGGGTGACCCGATGCCGACGATGACCGTCAACGGGCTGCGGACGAACGTGCAGCTCGTGCCCGCCGGGGGCACCGAGACCGTGGTGTTCCTGCACGGGATGGGCACCGACAGCCTGGCGAGTTTCTACCTCACGCTGGCGCCGCCGATCGCCGCCGCCGGCATCGACGTGATCAGCTACGACCTGCGCGGGCACGGCAAGACGGAGCGTCCCGAACGCGGGTACACCATCGCCGACTTCGTGGCCGATCTGGACGACCTGCTGCGCCAGGTCGCGCCCGACCGGCCGGTGCACCTGGTCGGCAACAGCTTCGGCGGCACGCTCGCCTACAGCTACGCGGTCACGAGCCCGGAGCGGGTGCGCAGCATCGTGTGCATCGAGTCGGAGCCCGCGACCGCGTTGTGGGCGGACAAGATGACCCAGATCCTCGAACACACCGTGCGGTTCCTGCAGGTCGAGGAGAGCTTCGCCTGGATCGAGGCGAACTACAGCGCCCACCACCGGCGGCTCGCGCGGATGGCGGCGGAGCGGATCATGTCGACCACGATGGCCGAGGAGGTCCCGCTCGGCCCGCTGCTGACGGCCGAGCAGGTGGCCGCGATCGACTGCCCCGTACTGTCCATTTTGGGCAGTCACGGCTACCAGTCCGACGACCTGGAAGCGCTGACCTCGCTGCTGCCACGCGGCGAGCTGCACGTGTTCGAGGGGCAGGGGCACTCCGTGCTGGTCGAACAGCACCGGGAGGTGCGCGAACTGCTGCTCAAGTGGATCGACCGGCACGGCGGGGGCGGGGGATGAGCCGGTTCCTGCTGGTCGTCCCGCCGCTCACCGGGCATGTGGCGCCGCTGCGCGCGGTGGCCGGCGAGCTGGCGGTCCGTGGCCACGAGGTCGCCTGGTGCGGCCCGGAACCCGCGACCTCGGAGCTGACCGGGGCGGCCAGGGTGTTCGCCGCCGGCGACGCGGAGCGGTTCGCGGTGGAACGGCGTCCCGAGGGATTGCGGGGCTTCGCGGCGCTGAAGTTCCTGTGGGAGCAGTACTTGATCCCGCTCGCCGACGCCATGGTGCCCGGGGTCGCCGAAGCGGTGGTGGACTTCGGCCCGGACGTCGTCGTCACCGATCAGCAGGCGTTCGCGGGCGCGCTGGTGGCGAGCCGGTGCGGGCTGCCGTGGGTGACGTCGGCGTCGACGTCCACCGAACTCGTGGACCCGCTGCGCGCGCTGCCCAAGATCGCCGCGTGGATCGACGATCTGCAGGACGGCCTCCGTGCCCGGCATGGCGTCATCGCTGGTGACCTGCGGTTTTCGCCGGATCTCGTGCTCGCCTTCACCACCTGTGCGCTCGCCGGACCGGCCGCGCTCGGACCGGTGCGGTTCGTCGGCCCGGCGCCGGCACCGGCGCCCGCGGTGGATTTCCCGTGGCACGCGCTCGACGGCCGCCCGCTCGTCGTGGTCACCCTCGGCACCGCCAACGCCGAGGTCGGCCGCCGGTTCCTGGCCGAATGCGTCGACGCGCTGGCCGGGATGCCGGACGTGCAGGGCCTTGTCGTCGACCCGTCCGGGGACCTGATCAGCGACGGGGTGCTGCTGGCCACCCGGATTCCGCAGGCCGAGGTCGTGCGGCAGGCCTCGGCGGTGGTGTGTCACGGTGGCCACAACACGGTGTGCGAGACCCTCTGCTCGGGTGTCCCGCTGGTGGTCGCGCCGATCCGGGACGACCAGTCGATGCTGGCACACCAAGTGGTGGCCGCCGGGGCGGGCGTGCGGCTACGCTTCGACCGCGCGAAGGCACCGGACATCCGGAAGGCGGTCGCGGCTGTGCTGTCCGAACCCCGCTATCCGGCGGGAGCCGCCGCGATCCGGGCCTCGTTCGCCGCCGCCGGGGGCGTCACGGCCGCTGCCGACCAGCTGGAGTGTGTTGTGCCGAGGAGGTAGCCATGGGCGACGCCGGTCTGGTCACCGTCGCGTGCGAACGCTCGGTCCGCGAGACGATCGACCGGCTCGCCGAGGCCGTCATCGCCGCCGGGCTCATGGTGTTCGCCAGGATCGACCACGCGGGCAACGCCGCGCAGGCCGGACTTTCCCTGCGCCCGACCGAATTGCTGATCTTCGGGCACCCGAGGGGCGGGACGCCGCTGATGGCCGACCGGCAGACCGCGGGCATCGACCTCCCGGCGAAGGCGCTGGCCTGGGAGGATGCCGACGGCCGGGTGTGGCTGACCTACACCGAAGCCGCCTGGCTGGCCGAACGGCACGGTCTCGGGCCGGAAAGCCGGGCCGCCGTCGGGGCCATCGATCTCGGGCTCGCGACGGTGATCGGGCACGCCGCACAGTAGATTCAGGGGATGACCACGAAATGCCCGCACGAGTGGCTTCGGCCCGAGACGGAACTGGCCTGTCTCGACGACGCCGAGGTCGTGGTCCGCTGCGAGCAGGACCCGGCGGTGTCGGTGTCTTTCGGGGACCGCCACGCCGCGGTGCATCCGCTGGACCGTCGCATGTTCTTCGTCGTCCGGGCGCAGGCGCCGGGGCTGGACGCCCGGTTGGAGAGCGTGACCAACTTCGTGACGGGACGAGGCCTGGCCCGGTTCGTCGACGAACTGGACTTTCGCGGCTGGCAAGGGGAACAGCGGTGGGTCAACGCCGATCGGGACCTGAAGGTCGGCGCCGTCTACGGCGCTCGCGGCCACATCGCGCTGACGTGGACGCTGAAGCCGTGGCGTTCGGTTCACGGTGACTGGGAGGTCGCCGTCACCACCTGGCTGGAGGCCGGTGCGGCCAAGGACGACCTGGCCGCGCGGTTGCACGATTTCCTGACCGCGGACGGCTTTCCGGTCGACTACCACGAGAGTGCCAACGAGTTCCACTGACGGTTACCGGGGGCACTACTGCGGGGCAGGCGGTCACGTTCGGTGGGCGTCTCTCGGTGCCCCGTGCTTGTCGCGAACGACGCTGGGGCGTTGATCGTCCTGAGCGGAGCGTTCGCGGCAAGTGTCGCCGCTACACGAAGCGCCCCTCCATGGCAGCGGCATCCATAAAGGACATAAGTATGTCGTGAAGGGGCCTTTGCGGCGTGCTAAGCGGCGCGATCGAGGTAATTGGCGAGTAGTCACCCGTTACGAGGAATCCCTCCGGAGGCTCAGGTTCTGAGGTGGATGGTGTTGCGTCGGGGTGTGCGGGTGGCGTCGAGCCAGGCGGGTGGCACGAACTCGGGTAGTCCGTCGCTGGTGATGCGGACTTCCCATGGGGAGTGGTGGATTACCTTGTGGTGGACGGAACATAAGAGCACGAGATTGTCCACTTTGGTCTCACCGTGATGTGCCCAGTAGGTCACGTGGTGCGGTGTGCAACGGTAGGCGGGGACATCGCAGCCGGGGAAGGCGCAGCCGCCGTCGCGGCGGATCAAGGCCCGTCGGATCGCTGGGGTGGCCAGGCGCTGGGCCCTGCCGACATCGAGGGGTTCGCCGTGCGTCCCCAGGACCATGGGGATGATCTTGGCGTCGCATGCCAGGCGTCGTGCTTCGGACGCGGTGATCTCGCCGAGCAGATCAAGAGTGGCCTGTCCGATCCCGGTCCGCAGTTCCTTGAGTCCGACCGTCACGACAATGTGGGTGGCTTCTCCGGCCTGCGTGGGCAGGTCGGGGTGTTCGGTCCACATCCGCACCAGCTCGGAGAACGCACACCCGCGTCGTTCCCACTGGGTTCGGGTATCGCGTCCCTCTTCTTCGGTGGCGGGCCGTGGTTTCGCGAGTGGGTCGAGCATGGCTTGCAGGCGTGCGGAGGTCTCGTCGTCCACCCGGGCCTTGATCTGGTGCCCGCCATCCCGGTGCGGGGCGATGGAGAACTCGGGCTGGAATGGTTTCGGCTCCCGGGTCTTCGGCTCCCGACCGTCCGGATCAAGCTGACTCAACAAACGCCGCCCGGCGGCACGGATCTCCCGGGGTCCGGCGGCGCGGGCCAGTTCGGCGAGGATCTTCTCCGCCTGCTCCCGTTGCTCCGCCGGGACTGTCTTGGGGAGTTTGTCGAGGACGCGCAGGATTTCGTCGATCTGGGCGGCGCCGACTATACCTTCGGCGGCGGCCTGTGCGGTCGCGGGCGCCGCAGGTGGCTGTTCACCGCTGGTGAGATCGCGGGTGCCGTTCAACGCGAGCGCCCGTGTCGCGCGTGCTTTCGCTTCCGCGTAGGGGATGTTCAACGTCTCCTGCAACAGACGGACAAGGCTTCCGTACCCGGTGGTATCGCGGATCCCGCGTCGTTCCAGCTCGGCCATCACCTCGCCCTGCACAGCGGCTTCACGCCGCTGCACACACTCGGACTCCAAGAGCCGTGTCAGCAGGCAGCCGACATCGACGCGCCACCACTCGGTGCGCGTTGCGGAGGTGCTGCTGTCGACTGACATACCTCCACGATACGCCGCCTGATCGAACATGTGTGCTATCGATCGGGTGAACCTGCACGGCGCAATTTTCCTTGTTATATAAGGGATCTAGCTATCCCGTGTCCATCTCGCCCAAGATGGACACGGTGAGTGTCGGGACATCGAGGCTGCTTCTTCGCTTCGATTTCTGTCCTTTGTGGATACTAACGTTCGATCATCGGCAGGCTCCGGCTTCGGGAAGCCGCATCTCGTGACGCATGGGGAGCCCTGACGCTAAGGCAGGATCGCACCGCGTGACGAGCGGAACGTGCGCGCCGCGACCCAGCCGCCCGCCACCGCCGCGACCGCCCCGATACCCAGCGCGATCGGGATCGACCAGCCCGAAGGCCTGCCCAGTGCGAGCGCCCGCGTCGCGTCGATGGCGTAGGTGAGCGGGTTGACCGCGGAGATCACGCGCAGCCAGCCGGGCATCGTGTCGAGCGGCATGTAGGCGCTGGAGGAGAACATCAGCGGGAACATGACCACAAAGGACGCCATCTGCAGCGTCTCCGCCTTGCGCAGCCAGGTCGTGATCGCGACGAACACCCAGCTCAGGCACCAGCCGACGACCAGGGTCAGCACCAGCGCCGCGGTGACGCCGAGTATTCCGCCGGTCGGCCGGAAACCGAGCAGGGCCACGCTCGCGACGACGGTCACCAGCAGCTGGACGCCGAGCCGTGCGGAATCGGCGATGGTGCGGGCGACCAGCACGGCCGAAAGGCTGATGGGCAGACAGCGCAGCCGTCCGGTGAAACCACTGTAGATCTCCGCGAGCAGGCCGGCGCCCGAGCTCATCGCCGTGGTCATCGCGATGTTCACCAGGGTGGCCGGGACGAGGAAGTTCACGTAGCCCTGGTAGGCCGCGACGCCGGGGAGCGTGCTGACCCCGCTGAAAACCTGGCTGAACAACAAAAGTAGCACGATCGGCTGCAGGAGCCCGAAGAACACCAGCCGCCGGTCGCCGAACGCGGTCCGCAGCGATCGGGCGGCGAGCACCCGGACCTGGGTGCCGAAACCGCTGTCCGGCCAGGCCGCGGGATTCGTCAGCACGAGACGCGAGGTGGCCCGGTGCCGTGCCTCGGTCATGACGGTACCGCCGGATTCTGGTGCAGGGAAAGGTAGACGTCGTCCAGTGTCGGCTCGGCGACGGTGAGATCCCGCAGCGGCGCACCGGCCGCGTCGAGGGCGCGGACGAGCACCGGCACGTCGGCCGGGCCGGACAGCGCGACGCCGAGCACCAGGCCGGACGCGGCACTGGTGCAGCGCAGGCCCAGTTTGCTCACCGCGGCCAGCGCGCGGCGGGCCGCGAGGTCGGTGCCGAAGGTCAGGGTCGCGGTCCGCTCGCCGAGGCGGGCCTTCAGCTGCGCCGGGCGTCCGGAAATCGTGACGTGGCCCAGGCCCAGGACGACGACGTGATCGGCGAGCCGGTCGGCTTCCTCGAGGTACTGCGTGGTGAGCACGACGGTGGTGCCCCGCGCGGCGAGCCGCTCGACGGTGCTCCACAGCCCGGCGCGGCTGAGTGGGTCGAGCCCGGTGGTCGGCTCGTCCAGGAAGAGGACTTCCGGGTCGCCGACGAGGCCGGCCGCGAGATCGAGACGGCGCCGCATCCCGCCGGAGTACGTCTTCGCCGGGCGGTTCGCCGCGTCCTCCAGACCGAACGCGGCGAGCAGTTCGGCGGAGCGGGCGCGGGCCTGACGCGGGTTCGCACCCAGCAGCCGGGCGACGAGTTCGAGGTTGCCCCGGCCGGACAGGGCGTCGTCCACCGCGGCGAACTGGCCGGTGACCCCGATCCGTTTCCGCACCTGCCGCCCGGCGCGCACGACGTCGAAACCGCACACTCGCGCGCTGCCGCCGCTGGGCCGGGTCCGGGTGCTGAGGATGTCGACGAGCGTGGTCTTCCCGGCGCCGTTGTGGCCGAGGACGGCGAGCACGGTGCCGCGCCCGACCCGCAGGCTGACGTCGGCGAGGGCGGTCACTTCCCCGTACTTCTTGGCGAGGCCGGTCACCTCGATGGCAGCCTGCTCCATCGCCGCTCCCTGGTTCGGTTCGGCCGAAAGTACCCAGCGGTTCGGTGTGTCCGCAATGAATTCCCACGTACTGGCGACCCGCGTGACAATTCCGGGGCGCGATCTCCGTATGCGCATCACAAGAACCGCGACGGGCTCCGGATGACAGTTTCGCCGCACGGGGCACTGACCGGCGTGACAAAAGCTCCGGGGGCGATTGCCGGGGTGTGGTACCGGAGGTACTTTGTTTTCCGGGAGTGACCGATGTGAAGTTCTCGCCGAAGTCGAAAAGACCCTTCCACGCGCTCGCGGTCGTGGTCGCGGCAGCCCTGGGCATCGTCGTGGCAGCGCCGGGTCACGCGGAGTCGCTGACGCTGAAGTGCACCTGCGCGTTCCCGTTGATCGGCGCGCAGACCCTCGTGGTGAAGATCGGCACCGGCCTGCCCGACGACGACGCGGTGGCGGGGAAGACAGCCGGTCCGATCACGTTCGAGGTGGACGTCGCCGGTCCTGCGGACTCGGCTGCCGGTGGCAGGCCGACGTAGAAGTGAGTCTCCTGCGGCAGTTCGGGAACGCCGAAGGCAGCTGCGTGTGCTCCCGGCGCACTCGTGGCGGCCTTTCCGGCGTCGGAAGCAGCCAAAAGTTGTGATCCAGCACGAGAGGGGAGTACTCCCGAACAGTCAGTCGGATAACAAGAAAAACCCTTTCTTCGGCGAAGTTTCGGTATTCCTTGTTTCCGTGCTGGCCCGCCAGTACCGTGCTGTCCAGTGGCCGATCGGCCGGGGAATTCGAAGTGAGGAAGCCCGAATGTCAGCGTTGATAGGGCGCGTTTCGCGCGCTTTCCTGTTCCCGGCGGTGCTGGGGCTGATCACGCTGTCGCTGGCTTCCGCGTCCTCCGCCGATCCCGCGCCCGGCCCGGCGCCCGCGGCGCAGCAGACGCCCGCCCCTTCCGAGTTCCGTATGCAGTTCGGCTTCTCCGTGGGGGACGAGCAGCAGCCGACCACAAGCCACGTCGCGAAGCTGGGTTCCGATATCGTCTTTCCGCAGGGCCGGTTCGACGGCGCGATTCTCGGTTCGTCCGGCCGGGCGCCGATCACCGGCAAGCTGTCGAACGTCAAGGTGGACGGCAGGGTCCTCGACGTCGGCCCGAACTGCCGTACCGCGCAGCCCGCGTCCGTGACGATCAAGTCGCTCCTGCCGTTGCAGGCGAACAACCCGCCACCGGTCAAGGTCACCACGACCTTCGCGACACCGCCGTTCGCGGGCTGTGGCGTCCGTGAGGACCTCAGCCCGTTGCTCACCGGCCTCGTCGCGGGGCCCGGCAACACCCTGGTGACGAACCTCAAGCTGCGCTGTATCGGCTCCGGCGCTCCTCCCAGCGGATGCGGGAGCTGAGATGACGAGCCCAGTCACCCTGCTCGCCCGCGCACCGGAAAAGGCCGCGAACGCGCTCCGCGAATTCGGCCGGATGTGCGCGATGGGCCTCGACGTCATCCTCGCGATGTTCCGGCGCCCGGTGCAGATCCGCGAGTTCATCCAGCAGTTCTGGTTCATCGCCAGCGTCTCGATCACGCCGGCGATCCTGGTCTCGATCCCGTTCGGCGCGGTCCTTTCGCTCCAGCTCGGCTCGCTGACCAGCCAGATCGGCGCCCAGCAGTTCAACGGCGCGGCCAGCGTGCTCGCCGTCGTGCAGCAGGCGAGCCCGATCGTGACGACGCTGATCATCTCCGGCGCGGGCGGCAGCGCGATCTGCGCCGATCTCGGCGCCCGCACCATCCGCGAGGAGATCGACGCGATGGAGGTGCTCGGCGTCTCGCCGATCCACCGCCTCATCGTGCCGAGGGTCCAGGCCGCCATCGGGGTTTCGGTGCTGCTCAACGGTTTGGTCAGCGTCGTCGGTGTGCTCGGCGGCTACTTCTTCAACGTCGTGGTGCAGGGCGGGACCCCTGGCGCGTATCTGGCCAGCTTCAACGCGCTGGCCCAGTTGCCCGACCTGGCGGTCAGCACGATCAAGGCGTTCATCTTCGGTTTCCTCGCCGGCGTGGTGGCCTCCTACCGGGGGCTCAACCCGAAGGGCGGGCCGAAGGGGGTCGGCGACGTCGTCAACCAGTCGGTGGTGATCACGTTCCTGCTGCTGTTCTTCGTCAACACCATCCTTACCGCGCTGTACCTGCAGCTCGTCCCGGCGAAGGGAACCTGAATCCGTGACCAGCGTTCCCGAACGCGCCCGAGACGCGCTCAAACGTCCCGGCAACAGCCTCTACGAGCTCGGCGACCAGCTGCTGTTCTACGTCCGCGCGCTCGCCGCCACCCCGATGGCGGTGACCCGCTACTTCCGTGAGGTGGTGCGGCTGCTGGCCGAGGTCACCTTCGGCAGCGGCGCGCTCGCGGTCATCGGCGGCACCGTCGGCGTGATGGTCGGCCTGTGCGTGTTCACCGGGATCACGGTGGGCCTGCAGGGGTTCAGCGCGCTGAACCAGATCAACATCTCCGCGATGACCGGCTTCCTGACCGCGTACTTCAACACCAGGGAGATCGCACCGCTGTCGGCGGGGCTCGCGCTGTCCGCGACGGTCGGGGCCGGGTTCACCGCGCAGCTGGGCGCGATGCGGATCTCCGAGGAGATCGACGCGCTCGAGGTGATGGCGGTGCGCAGCATGCCGTACCTGGTCACCACCCGGATCGTCGCGGGGTTCATCGCGATCATCCCGCTGTACGTCATCGGCCTGCTGATCTCCTACCTCGGTTCGCGGGTGACCACGGTCGTGTTCTTCGGCCAGTCCGGCGGCACCTACGACCACTACTTCACGCTGTTCCTGCCCCCGGGTGACGTCCTGTGGTCGTTCGGGAAGGTGCTGGTGTTCAGCGTCGGCGTCATCCTCACGCACTGCTTCTACGGCTACCGCGCCTCCGGTGGTCCCGCCGGGGTCGGCGTCGCGGTCGGCCGCGCGGTGCGGACGTCGATCGTGCTCATCAGCGTGCTGGACCTGTTCCTCAGCCTGGCGATCTGGGGTTCCACCACGACGGTGAAGGTGTCCGGATGAGCAGGCGGTTCCGGACCCAGACCGCCGGGGTGGCCTTCCTCGTCATCCTGGTGCTGCTCGGCTGGTTCGCGGTCGCGGTCTACAACAAGGACTTCGAGCGCGTCGAGCTGGTCACGCTCAAGACCGACCGGGTCGGCAACCAGCTGGCCCCGCCCGCGGAGGTGAAGGTCAAGGGCGTGCCGTTCGGCGAGGTGCGGGCGGTGCGCAGCAGCGCGGCCGGAGCCGAGATCGACCTCGCGATCGACCCCGCGAAGATCGATCAGCTGCCGCGGAACGTTTCCGCGCGGCTGCTGCCGAAGACGGTGTTCGGCGAGCGGTACGTCAACCTCGTGCTGCCGGACCAGCCCACGGGCGGCCCGCTGCGGTCCGGTGACGTCATCGTCCAGGACCATTCCGCCAACGCGATCGAGCTGGAGCGGGTGCTCGGCGACCTGCTGCCACTGCTGCGCGCGGTGCAGCCGCAGAAGCTCAACAGCTCGCTCGGAGCGATCTCGCAGGCGCTGGACAACCGCGGGAAACCGTTGGGGGACAGCATAGTCCAGCTGGGCGATCTGCTGGGGAAGGTGAATCCGCTGATGCCGCAGTTCAAGGCCGACGTCACCGGCCTCGCCGACGCCGCGGACCTCTACACCGGCGCGGCGCCGGACATCCTGCAAGCGCTGTCCGACCTTTCCACCACCGCAAAGACCATTGTGGACACTCGCGCCGACCTCGACGCGCTGTACACGAGCGTCACCACCGCTTCCGGCGACCTGAACGGGTTCCTGGTGAAGAACAAGGACAACATCATCGGGGTCAGCGTCAAGAGCAGGCCGACGCTGGAGCTGCTTTCGCGGTATTCCCCGGAGTTCCCGTGCATGTTCGACGCGGTGAACCGGCTGAAACCGGTGATGGAGAAGGCATTGGGGAAGGGCACGAACGAACCGGGCCTGCACGTGAAGCTGTCGGTCCACGACCCCAGGGACAAATACGTGCCCGGCCGGGACAACCCGGTCTACAACCAGAAGGGTGGCCCGCGCTGTTATGGCGGAGGCGGCACCTCGGCCGCGCCCGCCTTCGCCACCGACGGTGATCTCGGCCCGGCGAACTCGGCGGGCGAGCGGGGCCTGGTCGCCGAGATCCTGGCGCCGTCGCTCGGGATGCGGCCCGGGGACGTGCCGGACTGGAGCAGCGTCCTGGCCGGGCCCGCGTTGCGGGGCACGGAGGTGACCGTCCAATGAGGAATGTCGTGGGCCCGGCCATCAAGGGCCTGATCTTCTTCGTGATCACCGCGGTCGCCACCGGGATCCTGGCGATCACCATCGCGAACTCCGGGGTGGGCACGACGATCGGCTACACCGCGAGGTTCACCGACGCGACGTCGGTCAACCCCGGGGACGAGGTCCGCATGTCGGGCGTGCGCATCGGCCAGGTCGACTCGGTGTCGGTGGTGGAGCACCGGCTGGCGGACGTCAAGTTCTCGGTGGACGTGAAGCACCGGCTCTGGTCGGCGGCGTCGGTCACCATCCGCTACCGCAACCTCGTCGGGCAGCGGTACCTGGCGGTGGACCCCGGGGGAACCGACGCCTCGACCACCTTGCCCGAGGACGCGCTGATCCCGCCCGAGCGCACCCATCCCGCGCTGGACCTCACCGCGTTGTTCAACGGGTTCAAACCGCTGTTCCAGGCGCTTTCGCCGAACGACGTCAACCAGCTGTCGTTCGAGATCGTCCAGGTCCTGCAGGGCGAGGGCGCCACGATCGACAGCCTGCTCAAGCACACCGCCTCGCTGACCTCCACGCTGGCGGGCAAGGACGAGGTGATCGGCAAGGTGATCGGGAACCTCAACACCGTGCTCGACACCCTCAACTCCCAGGGCGACCAGTTCGACAAGCTCGTCGACACGACGGCGCAGCTGGTGACCGGCCTCGCCGGGGACGCGAAGCCGATCGGGCAGGCCATCGGCGGTCTCGGCGAGCTGAGCACCGCGACCGCGAACCTCCTGCAAGAGGGTCGCCAGCCGCTCAAGGACAGCATCACCACCCTGGGCGACCTGTCGAAGAACCTCGCCGACAACACCCCGGTGTTCGAGCAGTTCATCGCGAACCTGCCGAAGAAGCTCGACCGTATCGGCACGCTGGTGTCCTACGGCTCGTGGTTCAACTTCTACCTGTGCTCGGTGCGCTCCGACGCGGCGCCCGCGCCGGGCGGCCCGCCCGTCGGGATCCCGGTCACACAGGGGAGGTGCCGATGAAAGCGCCTCGTATCAAGCCTTTCCGCGCGCGCAACCCGATCGCGGTCGGCGCCGTGACGGCGTTGCTGATGGCGATCCTCGGCTCGGCGACGTTCTTTTCCGACGACCTGCCGTTCGTCGGCGGCGGGACGACGTATGCGGCGGAGTTCCACGAGGCCGCCGGGCTCAAGAGCAACGACGAGGTCCGCGTGGCCGGGGTGAAGGTCGGCGAGGTAACCGACGTCCAGCTGGCCGGGGACCACGTCAAGGTGCTCTTCCGGGTCAAGGACACCTGGATCGGCAACCGGACCACTGCCTCGATCAAGATCAAGACGTTGCTGGGACAGAAGAATCTCGTGCTCGACCCGGTCGGCAACGCCGAGCTCGACCCCGACCAGCCGATCCCGGCAGAGCGCACGTCGGCGCCGTATGACGTCACCGCGGTGTTCAACGACCTCGCCAGCACCGTCGGCGCGATCGACACGAACCAGCTCGCCGAGGCGTTCCGGACGTTGTCGAGCACGCTCGGCGCATCGGCACCCCAGGACGTGCGGACGGCCTTCGACGGCATCACCGCGTTGTCCAAGACCCTCGCGTCGCGCGACGACGAACTGGTGAAGCTGTTCGCCAATACGAACAAGGTGTCCAAGACCCTCGGCGAACGCTCGCAGCAGATCGAGTCGCTCATCCGCAACGGGAACACCCTGCTCACCGAGCTGAACGCGCGCAAGGACGCCATCGCGAAGCTGTTCAGCGGGGTGAAGAACCTGGCGGTGCAGCTCAAGGGGCTGGTGGCGGACAACCAGAAGACGCTCGGGCCCGCGCTGGACCAGCTCGACCGCGTCGCGACCGTGTTGCAGCGCAACCAGGACAAGCTCAACGACAGCCTGCGGCTGGCCGGGCCGTTCTACCGGCTGCTGGGCAACGCGGTCGGCAACGGGCGCTGGATCGACACCTACATCTGCGGGCTCGTCCCGACCGGCGCCACACCGGGCAGCTGCATGCCGTCGAGGAACGGGGGACGCTGATGGCCCGCCATCTCATGCTCGTCGATCTCGGCGCGCGGGACCGCCGCCGAGCCTGGCTGCGGCGGCTCGCCGTCGTCGTCGTGGCCGGGCTGCTGGTCACCGCGGTGTGGCCGCTGGTGACGAAACCCGCCGACCGGACGCTGATCGCGTCCTTCACCGCGGCGGTCGGCATCTACCCGAACTCCGACGTCCGGGTGCTCGGCGTCGCGGTCGGCTCGGTGACCAAGGTCGAGCCGAAGGGCACCGACGTCGAGGTGACCATGACGCTGCGTCCCGACGTGAAGCTGCCCGCCGATGTCGGCGCCGTCGTGATCACGCCGAGCCTCGTCGCCGACCGGTACGTGCAGCTGACGCCGGTGTACACGAATGGGCCGGAACTGGGCGAGGGCGGCCGGATCCCGCCCGCGCGCACGGCCACGCCGGTGGAGGTCGACCAGCTCCTGGGCAGCCTCCACCAGCTGATGACCGCGCTCGGGCCGCAGGGGGCCAACAAGGACGGCGCGGTGAGCGACGTGCTGACCAACGCCGCGAAGTACATGGACGGCAACGGCAAGCCGCTGGGGCAGGCGATCAAGAACCTCGGCGAGTTCGCCCGCACGGCGAGCGATTCCAAGGACGACCTGTTCAACTCCGTCGACAACATCAGCAAGTTCACCGCCATGCTCGCCGCGAACGACGGCCAGGTGAAACAGGCGATCCAGCAGGTCGCTTCGCTCAGCAAGATCCTCGCCGACCAGCGGGACCAGTTCTCCGGAGCGCTCAACGAGCTGACCCAGGCGCTGGGCGTGGTGCAGGGCTTCATCAAGGACAACCGCGGCAAGGTCAAGTCCGATGTGGACAAACTGGCCGAGATCACCAAGGTGCTCACCCAGCAGAAGGCGTCGCTGGGCGAAGCGCTCGACACCGCGCCGAACGCGCTGACGAACCTGCTCGGCGCGTACAACCAGGCGGACGGGACCATCGACGGCCGCGGGAACCTGACCGAGTTCTCGGGGGCGAAATGAGCGACGCTTGCGAGCGAATCATGGATGTCATGCGCCGAAAAGGATTCGACACTGTCTCGCGGAGCGAGGCGATCGCATGAAACGTCCATTGAAGGTCGCCGCCGTGCTGGTGGTCGCGCTGGCCGCGACGGGCTGCAGCGGCGGGGTCGACGTCTACGACATCCCGCTGCCCGGCGGCGCCACGCTCGGCGAACACCCGATCCACGTCACGGCCAGTTTCACCAACGTGCTGGACCTGGTGCCGCAGTCCGGGGTCAAGGTCAACGACGTCCCGGTCGGCCAGGTGCGGACGGTCGAGCTGGCACCGGACGGCCGCAGCGCG
Source organism: Amycolatopsis sp. NPDC059027 (assembly GCF_042739735.1). NCBI lineage: Bacteria > Bacillati > Actinomycetota > Actinomycetes > Pseudonocardiales > Pseudonocardiaceae > Amycolatopsis > Amycolatopsis sp. NPDC059027. The sequence continues at coordinate 149,108 of NZ_JBHYIK010000008.1, forward strand.
GTGGTGGGCCTGCTGCTCAACGGCGACGTGCGGTTGCCCGCCAACGCGGTCGCGCGGCTGCGGCAGGCGAGCATCCTCGGCGAGAAGTTCGTCGAACTCGCCGCGCCGGGTGACGCCAGCCCGCACGGGCGGCTGGTCGACGGCGCGGTCATCCCGCTCGACCGCTCGTCGCTGACCCCGGAGATCGAAGAGGTCTTCGGCGCGCTTTCGTTGCTGCTCAACGGCGGTGGTGTCGCCCAGGTCCAGAACATCAGCCATCAGCTCAACGACGCGCTCGGCGGCAAGGAGACCGCCGCGCGCAGCCTGCTGTCCAGTTTGGACACCTTCGTGCGTGGCCTCGACGAGCACAAGTCCGAGATCACCCGCGCGATCGAGAGCGTCAACAAACTCGCCGGGACGTTGAACGCGAACACCGACAAGATCAAGACGACGCTCAACGGGCTGACGCCGGGCATCGACGTGCTCAACCAGCAACGCCAGGCGCTGGTCGGGATGCTGAAGTCGTTGGACGGCCTCACCTCGGTCGCGGTCGACACCGTCAACCGCAGCAAGAACGACCTCGTCGCCGACCTCAAGGCGCTCGAGCCGATGCTGCGGCGGCTGGCCGACTCCGGCGACAAGCTGCCGAAGGCGATGGAGATGATCTTCACCTACCCGTTCCCCGACGCCGCGCTCGACGCCATCCGCGGCGATTACCTGAACGGGTTCCTCGACTTCAAGGCACAGGGTGGCCGCTGATGCTGACCAAGCTCGTCCGGGCGCAGGTGGTGGTGTTCGTGGTCATCGCCGTGCTCGGTATCGCCTACGTCGGGGCGACCTACGCCGGGCTCGACAAGCTGGTGCTCGACCGCGGCTACACCGTCAAGGCGCGGTTCACCAGTGGTGGCGGGATCTTCACCAACGCCGAGGTCACCTACCGCGGCGTGCCGATCGGGCGCGTCGGCGACCTGCGGCTGATCGCCTCCGGGATGGAGGTGGACCTGAACATCGACCCGGGCACCCCGCAGGTCCCCGCCGACACCGAGGCGGTGGTCGCGGACCGGTCCGCCGTCGGCGAGCAGTACGTCGACCTGCGCCCGCGCCGCGGCAACGGCCTGATGCTGCACGACGGATCGGTGATCACCCAGGACGACACGAAGATCCCGCTGCCGGTGGACGTCGTGCTGTCCAGTGTGGACTCCTTCGCCGCGTCGGTGCCGAAGCCGGCGCTGCGCACCGTGGTGGACGAGCTGTACAACGCGACCTCGGACGCCGGTCCGGCGCTGGATCAGCTCGTGGGCCGGGGCATCGAGTTCGTCAAGGCGGCGAGTGCGCACGTCGCACCGTTGACGACGTTCGTCACCGACGCGCACACGGTGCTCGACACCCAGATCCAGCAGGCGGAGGCGATCCGGAGCTTCGGTACGAACGCGAAGCTGCTCGCCGAGACGCTCAAGAACTCCGACAGTGACCTGCGGAAGCTCATCCCGGCGGTGCCGTCGGCGGCGAACGAGGTCAGCACGCTCCTGCGGGAGGCCGGGCCGAATCTCGGTGTCCTGCTGGCGAATCTGCTGAGCACCGCGGATGTGCTGGAGTCCCGGCAGAACGGCATCGAGCAACTGCTCGTCACCGCGCCCAAGGCCGTGGCCGCCGGCAACGCGATCGTCGGGCCCGACGGCGCGCACATCGGCCTTTCGCTGACGTTCTTCGACCCGCCGCCGTGCGTCACCGGCTACGGCACCGGCTACCGCGACGGGCTCGACACGTCGGCGCGGCCGCTCAACACCGCTGCACGATGCGCCCTGCCCAAGGGTGATCCGACGAACGTGCGCGGCTCGCAGAACGCGCCGGTCGGCGGCCGGTGAAGGGAGTGAAGGCGATGACACGGATCGTACGCTGGCTCGCGCCAGGGGCCGCGGTGCTCGCGACGCTGCTGGCCGCGTGGTTCGGTTACGCCTGGTGGCACGCCGGGCACGACGACGGTGTCGCGCGGGCGAACGTGCGCGAGGACGCGCTGGCCGCGGGCAGGCAGGCGGTGGCCGCACTGACCACTTTGGACTACCGGCAGGCCGCGCAGGGCTACCAGCACTGGCTGGACCTCTCCGGTGGCGCGCTGCACGACGAACTGGCCCAGGACAGACAGGGCAGTCTCGACCGGATCGCCCAGGCGAAGACCGTGACCACCGGCCGGGTGGCCGACGCCGCGGTGACCGAAGTGGACAGTGGCGCCGGCACCGCCAAGGTGATCGCCTCGGTCGAACTGCAGGTGCGGCCCGACGGCGGCGACGCCGTGACCAAGCACAACCGGTTCCAGGCCGAACTGAACCGAACCCCGGACGGCTGGCGGGTCACCGCGCTCGGCCAGGTCCCGGTGTCTGACGTCGGCAAGTCGTGACGCGGAGGACGGGAATGCACACGAAACGAGCCGTGAAGCCGGGCAGGCGCGCGGTGAAGGTGGCGGGGAGTGCCCGCCGGACACTCGCGCACGCCGGACCGGAACCCGAGGACGCGCCGGATACGGAACGCGAGGGTGTTCCCGACGATGCCGTGTCCGAGGCGGAACCCCTCGCCGAGGCGGAGTCGGCCGCTGAACCGGAATCGGCGCCCGACTCGGTGCCAGAACCTGTCCGGCGTCGGCGATGGCCGCTCGTGTGCGGGGCGGTGGCGGTGGTCATGGCCGCGCTCGCGGGCTGGTTCGCGATCGAGGCGCGGGACGCCACGGCGGTGGTCTCCCACAACACCGCGCTGGCCGACGTCGCCGCTACCGCCGAGGTGAACGACCAGGTCGGCAAGGCACTGGCCACGATCTTCTCGTATCGCTACGACGATCCCGGCAAGAGCGAGCAGGCCGCGAAGGAGGTGCTGACCGGGCCCGCGCTGGCGCAGTACGACCAGCTGTTCGCCCAGGTCCGCAAGCTCGCCGCCGAGCAGAAGCTGGTGGTCACCTCTGCGGCGGTGACCTCCGGGGTGAAGCTGCTCGACGGGGATCGCGCCTCGCTGCTGGTATTCCTCGACCAGACCGGTGTCCGCGGGGACGGTCAGCGCAGTACCGGTGCCGCGCAGCTGAGCGTCACCGCGGAGCGGAGCGGAGGCCGGTGGCGGGTCACCGCGCTGGCCGCGGCATGACCGGACAGGGGGCGAGGGCAATGGACGCCGACCGGCCGGAGGACGGTGACGAGCACGGGCTCGCCGAGCAGCTGGACCGGCTCGGCCGGGCAGCGCTCGCGGGAACGCCCGCCCCGGGGTCCTTCGAGACGTGCTGGCCGGAGGTGCCCCTGCCGGACGCACCGCTGGCCGCGCCGAGGTCGTGGCTGCTGCTGACCGACGAGCATCCGTTGAGCCTGGCACGGCTCATCACCCTGGCCATCGCCCTGGACGCGACCGGCGACGAGGCGCTGTCGCTGCCGAAGGACGACGTCGCCGAACTGCCGGGGCTGCTCGCCGAACGTGCCGCCGACGCCCGCCCGGTGTGGGGGATCGTGCTGCTGGTCGGGCCGCCGGGCGCCTACCGCGACGCCGACGACGCCCGCGAGCTGATGCACGCGGTGACCGATCTGATCAGGAAGACGGGCCAGGCGCGCGGTACCCGGCTCTACGTCGTGACCCGCTCCGTCACCGACCTCGGCGCGGAGGAACCCGGGCTCGATTTCCTGCGGGGGCTCGTTCGCGTTCTCGTGCTGGAACACCCCGGTCTCCATGTCGGCCTCGTCGATCTGGACCCCCAGTCCGATGTGGACGCTCTGGTGTGCGAGCTGCGGGCGGATACGGGTGATGACGAGGTCGCGTGGCGCCGCGACGTCCGGCACGCCGCCCGTCTCGCGTGGTCTCCGGGGGAACCCAGGACGCCGCAGCTGGGCGGCTGACCTCACGACGTCTCTCCCGCTCATGACGGGCCTCCCGCACGGGTGATGGCTTCGGCGATCTCGGCGGCCTGGTGTTCGGTGATCTCGCCGCGTTCCATCGCGGCGAGCGTGCCCGGCAGCCGTCGCACCAGGGTTTGGGCGAGGGCGATCTTCCGCTCGGCCTCCGCTGTCGTCAGCGACAGCGTGCGCGCGACCTCCGCGGTGGCGGCTCTTCGCGATGTGGCTCTCCGGGAATACACCTCCAGCGCGCGCAGCTGCCGTGCTTGTACCTTGGCGATCTCCTCCTCGAGAATCCAGTAGGTGGACAGTGCCGCCGCGACATCGGCGATGTCGGGCGGGGACGGGGTGGTGCTCGGACTGATCATGTCTTCGACGCTACGCCGAACACCTGTGCGATGGCATCACTCGTACCGGTGAACCTGTCGGCGACTGTCCATAGAGGACTATTCGGGCGGTAAATCGTTGTGTGGTAACGGAGTTCTCGCGTGATCGAGTGGAGATCTCGCGTGATTCAGCGGAGATCTCGTGTGTGGGGAGCGAGTGGTGGGCTGGTGCAGGCGCCGCCTCTCCGCTGCTTTGTCGCGAACGCTCCGTTGGGGACGATGAGCGTCTCGAACGCGTCGTTCGCGACACCATCCCGGCTCCGCCGGGAATCACGCGGTCAGGGGGTGGTGCGCAGGGCGAGGATCATTTCGAAGCGGTGCTCCGGATCGTGGAGGCGGTCGGCGAACAGCGCTTCCAGTTCCTGCGCGCGGGAGCGGACGGTCTGCGGATGCACGGCCAGCCGGTCGGCGACCTCGCGGACGTTGCCGCACGTTTCCAGCCAGGCCAGCAAAGTACCGGCGAGGCGGGTGTACTGCTTCTCCGTCAGCCCGGCGAGCGGGCCGAGCCGTCGCCGGGAAAGTTCCGCGGCGAGGAACGGTTCCTTGAACAACCACAGCCGCGAAAGATGCGCGTCGCACCATGTCACCGGTTCGTCGTCGAGGACCCCGGCGTCGACGAGGCGGAGCGCTTCCCGCGCGGCACGCAGGGAGCGCGCGGCGAGGACGGGGGGAACGGCGGGACCGATCGCGGCCCGCCAGCCGGTGAGGCCGCTGGCCAGCTGCTCCCGGTCCTCCGGCGCCGGGAGCACCAGGCACGGCGCGCTGCTTTCGAGGTCGGCCAGCGCGTCCGCGGCGGCCGCGGGCGGTTCGTCGCCGGGCTGGTCGAGTGCGACGGCGACGAGCCGGTCCGGCAGCCGCCACCGGGCCAGTTCGGCGGCCTCGGTGACCATGCCCGGCGGTGACGGTGGCTCGGTGAGCAGGAGTTCCATCAGCCGATGACGACGGCGTTCGAGTGCGCCAGCGGCCTTCTCCCGCGCCTCCGCGTGGCCGGCGACGGACAGCGCGGACAGCTCGTCGATGTAGGCGAAGATGGCCTCCGCGAGCAGGCACAGCGTCGCCGACGGCACACCGGCGCGGGTCCCGGTCTCGGCCATCCGCCGCCATGTCACCCTGGCGCCGACCCGGTACGCGGCCTGGAGGACATCGACGTTGCGGCCCTGGGTGTGTTCGTGCACGCCCAGCTTGACGAACACCTGCCTGCGATCCTCGGCGGGCGTGTCCGGCTTCCCGATCCGGTCGAGGAACTGCAGGAACGCCGCCTGGACGCCGGTTTTCAGCGCCTTCCCGAACGCGCCGTCCAGCGGGCGCGCGTAGTCCGGGATGGTCCGCTGGATTTCGCGGACCACCTCGCCGGCCACGTCGGGCAGGCCCGGCCGGAACACCGCCGCCAGCTCGCGCGGCAGCAGTGCCCACAGCTGGACGAGGCGCGTGCCGTCCCCGGCGTTGCGGGCGGGCCCGAGCAGGGGGCCGAACGTCGCCTCGACGCCGCCGCGGCCACCCTGCGGTCGGGTCACCTCATCACCTCGTTGTGAGTGAGTGTTGTGAGTGAGTGAGTGCGGTAGGGGAGTGTGCTGCGCGGCGCCCACGGTGCGAGCGCTTTCTTCAGTCCGTGGCGAGCAGGGCCTCCGCACGCAGCGCGATTTCCATGTCGAGCCGGTCGTCCGCGTTGTTCAGCCGGTCGCCGAACAGGTCGATCAGCTGGTGCATGCGGTACCGGACGGTCTGCGGGTGGACCTTGAGCTTCTTCGCGATCTCGGGCGCGCTGCCCCGTGACTGGAGCCAGATCAGCAGTGTCTCGCCGAGCCGGGCGCGCTGTTTCGGGGTGAGGTCGTCGAACGGCGCGAGGCTGCGGGCACACAGCTCACGGACCAGGAACTCGTCGGCGAGCAGCCACAGCGTGGACAGGTGGTCGCTGCAGCGCGTGATCGGGACGTCCGGGAGGACGCCGCGCTGGACCAGCCGCAGCGTGCGGCGGGCCCACAGCAGCGACCGCGGCGCGTCGGTGAGCCGGACGGCGGGCCCGATCACCGCACGCCAGCCGGGCAGCCGTTCGGCGAGGTCCTTCAGATGCTCCCCGGGGTCGCCGGTGACCAGGCAGGGTTCGGCGCCTTCGAGATCGACCAGGACGTCGTCGTGCAGGTCGGGGGCGGCCGGGCCGTGCGGCCCCTGTCGCCGTTCCAGCGCGACCACGGTGACCTCGGCGGGCGTCGCCCACTGCGCGTTCGCGGCCTGCGCCGCGATCGACTGCGGGGAGGACGGCGGATCGGCGAGCAGGAGTTCGAGCAGCCGGCGCCGCCGCCGTGCCCTGGTGCCCGCGGCCCGTGCCTGCGCGGCCGTGTAGCCCTCGATGGAAAGGGCGGAAATCTCGTCCACGTAAGCGAAAATGGCCTCCGCCGCGGTGCACAGCGTGTCCGCGTCGCTGCCGATCGCCTGGCCGAACTCCGAGACGTGCCGCCAGGCGACCCGGCCGCCGACGCGGTAGGCCGTCTGCAGGCAGTCGAGGCTGCGGCCCTCGTTGAACTCGACCTTGCCGAGATTGCGGAAGACGGTGGTCCAGGTGTCGAGCGCGACCGTGCCGACGCCGATGCTGTCGAGGCAGTGCAGGATCGCCTGACGGATACCCTGCGTGATGATCTGGCCGAACGCGCCCTCCAGTGGCTGCGCGTATTCGGGTACCGCTCGCTGCACCTCCTGCAGGATGGCCCGTGCCATCGGGTCGACCCGTGGCCGGAACTTCTCGCCCAGTTCCCTCGGCAGGGACGCCCACAGTCCATTCGCACCGGTGCTGCGCACGGATCGGGTCTCCACAGGGGTTCGCGGGGCCGGGGTGAAGGCACGTGGCCGCGTGCTGGGTCCTGAAGCGGGCCGGTGCGGTGGGACGGGGTACCGCACGTCCGGGTCCGGCCGTGCCGTACGCAGATCGTGCCGCGAGAACCCGGTGTCCAAGTCGGTCATGTTTTTATCCTTGCTGGCAACAAAATCAGCCTCTTCAACGGTGAAGCCGATCCAGATTTTGTGGCTCAGGCAACATAAAATCCGGCCAGGAGAACTGTCAACGACTTCCGGGAGCCGCTGAGGTAACCCGTCCGGACTACACCCGAACGGGTGGCTCGAAGCAGTGGCGAGTGACATTTAGCGGTGCTGAGGATGATGCCCGGGTGACAACTTTTCCGGGGCCGTTTCCAGGGGTGCGACGCGGTTCGCGGCGACGAGGACGGCCACGACCTCCTCCAGCTTCAACCGGGCGGGCGTGGTCTCGGCGAGGAAGCGCTCCAGCGTCAGGCCGAACCGGGCGGGATCGGCCACATGTGGAAAGTGTTTCGCATTTTCGAACACCGTCAAGCGGCTGTCCGGCAGCACCGCGACCGTCCTTCTGGCGTGCTCGAGCGGGATGAGCGGGTCGCGCGTGCCCCACACCAGGAGCGTCGGCACCTGCTCGGCGAGGTACAGCTTGTCGACCGCGCTCGCCCGCTGGCCCCGCAGGTCGATGAGGCTACGGGCGATGAACAGGAAGGCGCGCCTGCGGCCAGGGTCGGCCAGCGAGGACAGATGCCGGGTCAGTTCCCTGGTCTCCGGTGAGAGGCGGCCACCGAGCTTGCGGCAGGCCGCGGCGAAGGCACGCGCGACGGCCACCGTGACCCGGTTGACGGTCACGGTGAGTGTCGCGCGGGCCCCGGGCAACGCGGTCGCGCGCAGGACCGGGGTCACCTGCGGGCCGAGGCCGGCGCTGCCCACGAGGACCAGCCGGGAGCACATCTCGGGGAACTGGTAGGCGAACTGCATCGCGATCCCGCCGCCGAGCGAGTGCCCGGCGATCGTGGCGTGCCGGTGCCCGGTGATCGCGAGGAGGTCCCGGACCACGCTCGCGAGCGCGCCGAGGCCGTAGTCGGCCCGCGGCGCGCCGGAATCGCCGTGCCCCGGCAGGTCGGGGACGAGGACGCGGTGGCCGAACCCGGTCCGTTCGAACTGCTCCAGCAGGGGAAGCCACGTCTCGCCACTGCCCGAAATGCCGTGCAGCAGCACCAGGACGTCGTCGTCCGGGGACTCCGCGGGGTGGGGCGGGACGTATTCCCGCAGCCGGATTTCCTGACCGTGCAGGGTCACGGTGTGTACGTCGAGTGCCATGTGCCGCCTTTCCGCTCCGGGTGAAAATAACGTAAGGAAGCCCTGTTCCGGGAGCCTGCCGCGGGCAGGCCGAATCGGTTGCGATCGGCGTGACAACAACGCTTCGCCGCGACCGCACGCGGATGCTAGATTCGGGCACTGCCAAACAATTGTGTATCGACAATTTCCGGCCGTCCCGGTATTCAGGAAACTGTTCGTCATCACCCCGGCAGTACGGGAGAGACGCATGGATGCGACGACGCGCCGTGCCGGAACGACGGCCGCGGGCTGATGGCCTGCCGGGCGAGTTTCCATTTCGGGCCCGACTACCCGCGCTCGCGCGGCCGTCGCCGGGGCCGGGGCTGGCGACGGGTGCTGCCGACGGTCCAGGTGCCCGCGCAACGCAGCGGGCGGCCTGCTCGGGAGCCCGAAGCGGTCAGCTCCCCGGTTCCCCCTCGTCGCGACGGTGTGCGCGCATGAGCCGCTGGGCACGCAGGGCGAGCTGCATGCCCAGCCGGTCGTCGGCGTCCTTGAGCCGGTCGCCGAACAGCCGCTCCAGCTGCCGGAGACGGTTGCGCACGGTCTGCGGGTGCACGCCGAGGCGCTGGGCGACCTCGGGTGCTCCGCTACGGGTTTCCAGCCAGGCCAGCAGGGTTTCGCTGAGCCGGTCCCGTTGTTTTTCGCTGAGCGAGGCGAACGGGTCGAGGCTCTGCTTGGCCAGTTCGGCGCCCAGGAAGTCCTCGGCGAGCAGCCACAACGACGCGAGGTGGTCCCGGCACCAGATGATCGGGCCCGGCACGTCTTCGCCGGACAACCGCAGCGCGCGGCGGGCGGTGTGCAGCGCGGCGGGCGCGTCCGCCAGCGGGACGACGGGGGAGACAGCCGCCCGCCACCCGGTCATCGCGCCTTCCAGCGGGGCGAGATCGGCGTCGGGATCGGCGGTGAGCAGGTACGGCTCGGTGTCGTCGAGGTCGAGCAGGACGGCCTCGCCCAGCAGGTGCGCGGGGAACGCGGGTGCGCCGGGAGCCCGTTCGAGCGCGACCATGGCCGCGGTCTCCGGGAGCCGCCAGTCCGCCCCGGCCGCCAGGCTCGTGATGCTGCTCGCGGAGGTTTCCGGTGCGCGCGCGATCAACGTCAGCAGCCTGCGGCGGCGGATCGGGACGGCGCCCGCGGCCTCGGACTTGGCGGCCAGATAGCCCTCGGCCGCCGTGGCGCACAGCTCGTCGACGTAGCTGAAGACGGCTTCGGCGGAGAGTGCGACGATCTCGGGCGGGACGTCGAGCCCGCGCACGACGGGCTGCATCGCGCGCCACGCGGCGCGGGCGCCGATCGTCGCGCTGTCCTGCAGGGGATCGAGATCGCGGCCCTCCTCGAACTCCTGCCGCCCCCGTGCACGGTAGAACGCGATCCAGCCGTCGTGGGAGATGTCCGGGTTGCCGATGCAGTCGACGTAATGCTGCACCGCGCGCTCGACGGCGACGACCACGACACGGCCGAAGACGCCCCGCAACGGCATCGAGAACGCCGGGACCGCACGCTGGATCTCCTGGATCATCGCGGCCGCCGCGTGGCCGGTGTGCGGCCGCAGTTCGTCGCCGAGCCGGCGCGGCAATGCCGCCAGCATGCGGAAGCTGCGGTACTCGACCACGAAGACCACCTGTGATTTCGCCGAAGGGGGACGCGAGCTTCATTGCTCGAGCGCATCGGACCACCGGAACCGGTCCAGGAGTGTTTCTACTCGATGACGCGGGCGAGCGCATCCGGAACGTGACGAACAATTGTCTGCGAAATCCGCGGACGGCACTCATGTGTGACATACGGACGTTGTGTCGCATCGGATTTTGACACGGACGAGCGATCGGTTCTACGCTCCGTGCATTCGAGGCGCCCCGCGGCGCCGAGGTGAGAAGGAATTGGGGCCCGAAATCGTCGGCATACTTTCCTGGCCCGGGGCGATCACGTGAGCGGGCGGCCCGTGGGTTCGTTGTGGGCGCGGTTGCCGAGGGAACTCGGCGACGTCATCCGGCCCCGCATCCCGGCGATAGCCCGCCGGTGCGTCGAGGACGTCGTGGCCGAAATCGGCGAATGCGCCGAGGTGTTCGGCGACAGCACGCTGCGCGCGGGCGCCGTCGAGCTCACCCGGCGTGGCATCGAACGGGCCATCGACCGGGTCGGGGTCCCGGAACTGCTGCAGCACGACTCGCTCGCCGAGTTCCGCGAGCAGGGCAGGGCCGCCTTCGAACAGGGCCTGAGCAAGGAGGCGGCGCAGGCCGCGTTCCGGGTGGCGAGCCGGGTGCTGTGGCGTTCGATCGCGGACGCCGGCCGTCAGCTCGGCCTGTCCGGTGAGGTGCTCTACGGCGCCGCGGAAGGGCTGTTCGGCGATGTCGTCGAGGCGACGATGGCGCTGACCGAGGGTTACCACGCGGCGGAGTCCGGCGCTGTCGGGCCCGTCGAGCAGCGCGCCCGGCTCTTCCGGCTGCTGACCGGTGAAGCGGCCTACGCTCGGGCCGACGTCGACGCGCTGGCCACCGCGATCGGCTGGCGGCCACCGGAGCGGATCACCGCCGTCGTGTTCCGCGCCGCACCCGGCGCTCCCGCGTTGCCGGCGGGGCTGCTGCCCGCGACGGCGCCCGCCGATCTCGCGGGCGAGCGGCCGGGCGCGCTGGCCGGTTGTCCCGAGGCCGAGCTGGGCGGGCTGCGGGAACTGCCCGCGGGCTGGTCGGCCGCGGTGGGCCCGCCGGTGCCGCTCTCGCGGGCCGCCGAATCGTTCCGGATCGCCCGCCACGCGGGGGAGCTGGCCGCGCGCGGACTGATCACCGTCGTCGGGCCGGTGCTGTGGTGCGGCGAGCACCTCACCACCCTGCTGCTGCTCGCGGACGAGTTCCTCCTGGAGCAACTGGTCGAGGAGGTGCTGGCGCCGTTCGCCGGGCTCCCGCCTCGGCAGCGCCAGGAACTCGCCACGACGCTGCTGATCCTGGTGCAGACGCGGCGGAGCGCGCCCGAGATCGCCCGGCAGCTCGCCGTGCACCCGCAGACGGTGCGGGCCCGGCTCCGGCGGCTCGGCGAGCTGTTCGGGGACCGGCTGGACGATCCGGATCAGCGGCTGCGGATCGAGCTCGCGTTGCGCGCGGAACGCTTGCGCACCACCGGCTGACGGGCGCCCGCGACCGGGAAGACCCAGCGCCGGTAGCCCCACCACCGGAACGCCGAACCGGCCGCGGTGCCCAGCAGCATGCCGCTGACGAAGTCGGCGATCTCCTGCGCGGTGAAGCTCACCTCGGGCACTTCCAGCCGCAGGACGTACCGGGAGATCAGTGGTGGGCACAGATTGAGCGTCACGGCGATCCCGTTGACCGTGAAGAACAGCACGGCCTCGTGCGCCCGTCGCCTGCCACCGCGGGTGTGGAACGCCCAGCGGCGCGACAGCAGGTAGGCGAACGCCGTGGCCACCACGGTCGCGATGGCCAGCGCGGTCACCGGTTTCGCTTGCAGGACGGTGAGTTTCAGGCCGTAGTTCACCCCGAGCGTGACACCGAACGCGGCCAGCCCGACGGTGGCGAACCGGAGAAGCTCCCGAAGCTTCCCGGTCTCGCCACCGCCGGGCAGGCGCGTCCCGCGCTCCGCGGTGTCCTCTGTGGACGACAATGTGTCCACAGAGGACACGGATGCGGGTCTCGGCACCGCGGGCTCAGCAGTTCGAGGTCGCAGGCGTGCCCGCGACCCGGTCCTTGAGGAAGGCGAGCACGTCGGCGTTGCCGGTGTAGATCGTGGTGATGTGGTCGCTTTCGTAGGTCTTCCAGGTTTCCTTGACCCCGGCCGCGCAGTAGGCCTTGTGCAGCGCGTCGCCCTGGCCGAACTGGACGAGCTGGTCCTGCGTGGCGTGGTAGAGGAACAGCGGGGCCTTGATCGGCATGCCGCCGAGCTTGTTCTCGTTGAGCCGCGCCACCCATTCCGGCTTCACGTAGCCCGCGCTGGTGGTGTAGTCGGCGATCTTCTGGTTCGCGTACGTCGTGAGCAGCTCGAACGTGCAGGCGCTCTGCTGCATCTCCTTGAGCTTGGCGCGCCCGTTGTCGCTGAGGAACGAGTCGAGTTTCAGCTCGGGGTAGGCGTTGTCGAGGCCGACGAGCGCGTAGGCCATCACTCCGAAGCCGAACTTCCCGTCCAGCTGCAGGGTCACCTGGACGAGGTCGGCGGGCACCCCGCCGGCGGCGACCCCGACGAGGTTCAGCTCCGGCGCGTAGGACGGCTGGAGCTGACCGGCCCATGCCGCCGCGCCGCCACCCTGGGAGTAGCCGCGGAAGAGGACCTTGGCGCTGGGGGAGAGTTTCGTTTCGGACAGCCGTTGTGCCGCGCGGACCGAGTCGATGACGGCGGGGCCTTCGGACTTGCCGACCACGTACGTCGTCTTCGGATCCTGGTGGTAGCCCTCGTAGTCGGTGACGGCGACGGCGTATCCGGCGTCGAGCAGGTCGTCGAGGCCGGGCTGCTCGTAGAACGCCCCGATGTCGATCATCGACGACGGCGTGCAGCTGAACGCGGGCCCGTGTGTGCCGGGCGCGAAGGCGACGATTGGCGCGGAGGCCGGGTCGGCGTTCTTCGGCACCAGTACCGTCCCGGTCACCGCGTCCGGCTTGCCGAGCGCGTCGGTGGACAGGTACATCACCTGCCACGCGTTGACGGAATCCTTGCGTGGCCCGGCTTTCGAGGCACGCCAGCGGATGACGTCGCCTGGCTTGCCCGCGGGCAACGGCGAGGGCGGGGTGTAGAACGTGTCGTCGAACGGACCGGTCCCGGCCGTGCCGGACGGGACGGCCGAACTCGCCGGGGTCGCGCCGAGCAGGGCCGCCAGGCCGGTGGCGAGGACGACGGCCAGCACGGCGGCGAGGGCCTTGCGGGACGGACGGGGGAAGGAGATCACGGCCGGGCCTCCAGGAAGGGGACGGGACGGGTCAGGCGTTGCCGTAGACCCGTTTGCAGGTCGGGGACTCGGCGAAGGCGAGGTTCAGTTCGGGGTTGGCCTTGAGGTCCTTGATCGGGCCCTCCGGCTCGCTCAGCTTGCTCATGGTGCCGTCGGCCTCGCCGATCACCTTCTGCAGGCTCGCTTGGTCGGTGACCTTCGCGTCCTGCATCTTCGCCTTGGTGTCGGCCACCTTCGACCGGGTTTCGCCGAGGGTCGTGGTGGCCTTGTCCACCGCGGACTGTCCATCCGGGACGGGCGGGACACCGGCGGCGCGGATGCCGCCGGCCATGTCGTCCAGCGCGGCGGTGAGCGAGGTCAGGAACCCCACCATCGCGTCCTTGGACCGCTGCGGGTTGCCGGGGTCGAGGGCGGGTGGCTGGGACAGCTTCGCCGAGCCCGCCGCCACGCCGGTGCACACCTTGTCGGCCCAGGCGAGCGCGGCGGGATCGGCGTGGTGGCCCGCGTCGGCGGGCTTCGACGCCCCGCAGGCGGTCAGCAGGACCGCGACGGCCACGGCGGACGCGGGGGCGAACGCGATTCTCGACGCCGTGCGGCGCATTCTTTTCATGATGTCCTCGTCGAATTCTCGAAGGGAGGGAGTCGGCGGGGCGCACGGCCGGGCAGCGCATTCTGCGCCGGTCGCCGGTGACCGACGGGTGCGAACTGCGAGGTTACTCACGAAGGCTTCCGCCGGGCAAGCGCAGCGGTGCACGATGAGAGCAGGGAAATGATGATTGGCATGCGCGAGCTAATTCCGCCGGGGGTTTTTGTTACGCGCGTCAGCGGTTCTCGTGAGCGTTCCAGAGAGCGCTGTGCTGGGGAAACTCGCCTGCCCCTGCTAGGAACCCTCGCTGGGCGACGTTCCCGGATGACAATTTACCGCAGGGGCACCAAGTTTTCCGGGGAAGCTCTTGATCGGCGCCAGGTGCCGTCGTTAGTTTACTGTTCGGTTGCGATCCGTCAGACATCGTCGCTACCCGGAAAATTCCCCGGGGTCTGGTTTACAGGCGACATGGGGAATTATACGCCGTTTCGTATCATCGTTGATACCACGGAAGGACGATTGTGAGTCACCGAAGAGGAACAAAGAGGGCGGTCGCCGCCGCCGCTGCCGGTGCCGCGGGGCTTGTCGCCACGGCACTCGTGGTCGGGGCACAGACCAGTGCCGCCGACCCCGTCTCGCTCACCCTGAACTACCACTGCACCTACCCCCTGGTGGGTTCCCAGGCGATGAAGGTGGTGATCAACTCCGATCTGCCGAAGACGGTCAAGACCGGGCAGCCGACCGGAGCGTTCGACATCAAGGCGAAGGCCACGATCAACGCGGACACCGTCAGCGGGCTCAACCTGATCGGGGCGGCGACCCTGGAGGGACAGGCGATCGCGAGTGCGGCGGTCGCGGCGCCGAGCCTGAACCTGCCGGTCAAGGTGCCGATCGACGTGCCGAAGGCAAACATCCCGCCCTCGGGTGAGATGACGCTCGACGCCAGCGGCAAGACCCCGTCGCTCACCTTCACCCAGCCCGGCGAGGCCAAGATCACCGTGGGCGACCTGGAGCTGAAGGTCACGCCGCGCAAGGCCGACGGCTCGGTCACCGGCATCACGCCGGACGGCAACATCGACGCGCCGTGCACGCAGGATCCAGGCCAGAACAACACGCTGGCCACGGTCACCATCGGTGACGGCGGCGGGACCACGCCTCCCACCACCCCGCCGACCACCCCGCCCACCACGCCCCCGACGACGCCGCCGACCACTCCGCCGACGACGCCGCCGACCAGCACTCCCGGTGGGGGCGGGCTGAAGTACTCCTTCGGCATCAAGGGCCAGACCGCGCTGAAGGCGCTCGGCAGCACCGCGCCGATCGGTGGTGGCTTCGACGCGGACGTGGACCTCGCGAAGAAGACCTTCACCGGTGACCTGAAGCTCGACCCGTCGCACACCGACTTCAAGCTGTTCGGGTTCATCCAGGGCGGCTCGGACATCAAGGTCGAGCAGGTCGGTCAGCAGACCGGTGAGCTCGAGGGCACCGGGTTCAAGGCACACATCAAGTTCAACGTGTTCCTGCCCTCGGTGCAGGTCTTCGGGATTCCGATCAGCAGCGACCCGAAGTGCGGCACGGTCAGCCCCTCGACCAGCGAGATGAAGACGGCCCCGGACTTCGACCTGCTCAAGGGCGGGAAGCTGACCGGTACCTACTCGCTGTCCGCACTGCAGAACTGTGGTCAGCTCAACGATTGGATCAGCGCGTTCGCCAAGAGTGACGGCAACACGCTCGATCTGAACCTCACCAAGAAGTAGTCAGGTCAGCCGGTCCCCCCCCCCCCCCCCGGCGGGGGCCCGCGCCGGGCACCCGCCGGCGCTCAAGCCCCCTCGACACTCCCGCCGCGCGCGGCGCCCCGCGGGCC
>NZ_JBHYIK010000008.1:164814-182337 GCF_042739735.1 Amycolatopsis sp. NPDC059027
CCCCACAGCGAGTTCTCCCCCCCCCCCAAATCCGTGCCCTGGGCGGGGCGCCCCCCCCCCCCGCGGGGGGGGGCCCCCGGCGCCGTGCACCGGAAGGCGATCATGCCCCTTCGACTCTCCGTCCGGGCGCTGCTCGCGACGGGCCTCATCCTGCTGCTCACCGCCGCCGGGCTGCTGCTCGTCGCCGTCCGCGGCGCGGCCGCGTCCACCCCCGTCGACAAGAAGCTGTCGTTCACCTGCCCCTTCCCGTTGATCGGGCTGCAGAAGCTCGACGTGGAGATCAAGGCCGACTTCGACGTCCCGAAGCAACCCGGTGGCACGCTCACCACGTCCGGGCTGAATGTCGCCGTGACCGTGCCGGACAAGGCGTCGCGCGGGCTCACCCTGGTCGGCGCGGCCACCATCGAGGGCACCGCCGCGGCCGGCGTGACACTGGCCAACGGGGACGCCAAGCCGCTTCCGGTGAAGATTCCCCTGAACGTGGCCAAGACCTCGATTCCGCCGAACGGGACGTTCACCACGCAGGCGACGGGTTCGGTGCCGGCCATCAAACTCGCGAACGCCGGAAAGACGACGTTGACGATCGGCGATTTCACCACCCGGCTGACGCCGAAGAAGACCGACGGCTCGTTCACCGGGATCGGGTCCTTCACTTCGGACTGCACGCTCGACCCCGGCCAGGATCCGGTGCTGCTGTCGTTCGACCTCAGCAACTCGACGACCACCGCGTACGACTACGCGGTCACCGGCAAGACAACGATCAAGGCACTCGGGGCCACCGCGCCCGTCACCGGCGGATTCGGCTTCACCGGCAACTCGGCCGAGCAGACGTTCAGCGGCGGTCCCGCGCTGGACAAGGCCCACGCGGAGTTCCGCCTGTTCGGGTTCCTGCCGGGGGCGGCCGATCTGGTCTTCACCTCCGCCGGCCCGCAGACCGGGGAACTGACGGCCACCGGGTTCACCGCGCACAGCCGCTTCGATCTCGCCCTGCCGCTGGTCACGTTCTTCGGGATGCCGGTCAGTGGCGGGCCGGACTGCAAGACCTCGAGCCCGGCGACGGCGGAGCTGCGCACGGGCGAGGGATTCGCGATGGCCTCCGGTGGCACGCTCGGCGGCACCTACACGCTGCCGCCGCTGACCGGCTGTGGCGCGTTCACCGGTTACCTGAGTTCGTTCGTGCAGGGCGACGGCAACACGTTCGACCTGACGCTGACGCCCCGCGCGCTCAACCGGTGACGGTCGAGAACAGGTTCCGGATGTCCGTGTCGAAGTAGGCGCTGTAGGACACGTCCGGGGTGGCGCCGCCCAGCTGGTACCCGCCGATCACGCCGACGACCGTGCCGAGCCCGGTCGCCGGGTCCGCCCCGGTCACCCACGGCCCGCCGCTGGTGCCGTCGGGGAAGCCGGGACATTCGACGCGCTGCTGGAAGGGGCCGGACTGGGTGGTGGTGTTCCGGCAGGTCACCGGTGAGTCGGTGGTGTCGGGATAGCCGGTGAGCGTGACCGTGTTGGTGAAGCCGCGGCCGGCGCCCAGCGTGTTCGCGCCGGTAACGCTTTCGATCGCGCGGGCGTCGCCGGCCCGGTGGACGGTCAGGAACGCGAAGTCGAGATCGGCGTCTGCCGAGGCGGCCCACCCGCTCGCCACGAAGACGCCGGTGACCTGCCACTGGCCGTACGGCGCGATGCCGTCGTGGTAGCCGGGCGCGAACGAGAGCCCGGCGCGGCCGTTGACGCAGTGCGCGGCGGTGAGCACGACGTCGCCCGCCACGCTGTGCACCACGCTCGCCGAGCAGAAGTGGCGGCCCCCGGCGAACAACGCGCCCGCCGCCGTGCTCGCGACGAGCGCCGGGGTGGCCTTCGCCGCCGTGCTCGCGACGGCCGCTGAACTCACCTTCGCCGCCGTGGCCGGGTTTCGGCTGTCGGCGGCCGAGGTGTCCGTGACCACGTCGGTGCCGCTCGCCGCGAGCACCAGGAGAGCCGAAACCAGGAGCACCGTCGCGGCGCGGAGGTTCTTGACCGTCACGTGTTCACATCACCACAGCGGCGTCCCGGCGGCATCCCGGCGCATCGGATCCACAGCCCGGTCACAGCGATTCACAGGCGGCACACGGGGATTCCCCGGAAATGGCCGAGGTGCGGGGTCCCCGGTCAGGGCAGCACCACGTCGACGCGCAGGCCGCCTTCCTCGCCGGGATCGGCGGTCACCCGCCCGTGGTGCGCGGTGGCGATCGAGTGCGCTATCGCCAGTCCGAGGCCGGCGCCGTCGCGGTGGTTCGTGCGGTCGGCGCTCACCCGGCGGAAGGGCTGGAACAGCGAGTCGACCGATTCGGCGGGTACGCGCTCGCCGGAGTTGCGCACGCTCAGCGCGGGTTCGGCGCCGACGACGACCTCGACCCAGCCGCCAGGGCGGTTGTACTTGATCGCGTTGTGCACGAGGTTGGCGATCAGCCGTTCCAGCAGCACGGGATCGCCGGGCGCGGTGCGCTCCGCCAGTTCTTCGCGCAGGGTCAGCTCGTGCTCGGCCAGCTGCTCCGCGTACCGGGTGAGGACCGACTCCACCAGCGTGTCCAGCCGCACCGGCACACTGCCGGGCAGCCCCCGGTCCGCCTCGGCCAGCACGAGCAGTCCCTCGATCAGCTGCTCGTTACGTTCGTTGACCACCAGCAGCTGCCCCGCGAGCCGCCGCACCTCGTCACCGCCGCCCGTGACGACCGCGACCTCGGCGAGTGTCCGCTGCACCGCGAGCGGGGTGCGTAGTTCGTGCGACGCGTTGGCGGCGAACCGCCGCTGTCCCTCGAAGCCGATGGACACGCGGTCGAGCATCCCGTTCACCGCGGCGGCGAGCGCGCGCACTTCGCCGTCGGTCTGGTCCAGCCGCAGGCGCTGGCCGAGGTTCCGCGGCCCCAGCTGTTCGATGGTGGCCGTGAGATCGGGCAACGGACGCAGTACCCAGGACGCCACCGGGCGGCGCAGGAGGAACAGCAGCACGACCACGGCGATCAGCGGCAGGAGCCAGCCGATCCCGCCCGCCGTGTTGTGGCAGCCGGTGTTGCGCGGGCAGAAGTCCCCGTCGACGAACGTCCCGAGCACCATCCCCAGCATCTTGCCGAGCGGATACAGCAGCGCGAGGCCGAGGACCAGGCCGCCGACGAGAACCAGTCGGACGCGGCCGCGCACGGACGCCCGTGCCCGCCTCAGGCGTCCAGACAGTAGCCCGCCCCGGGTACGGTGCGGATCACCGGCGGTGCGCCGAGCTTCTTCCGCAACGTCATCACCGTGACCCGCACCGTGTTCGTGAACGGGTCCGCGTGTTCGTCCCATGCTTTCTCCAGCAGCTCTTCCGGGCTGACGGCCCGTCCCTCGGCCCGCAGCAACACCTCCAGGACGGCGAACTCCTTGGGAGACAACGACAACGGCCGTCCGTCCCGCGACGCGAACCGCTTCGCGGGGTCGAGTTCGACGCCGGCGCGGTCGAGCACCGGCGGCAGTGCGGGGCGGGCGCGCCGGGCCAGCGCGTGCACCCGGGCGACGAGTTCGGCGAAGGCGAACGGCTTGGTGAGATAGTCGTCCGCGCCGAGGCCGAGCCCGTCGACGCGGTCGCGGATGCCCGCCGCGGCCGTGAGCATCAGCACGCGGGTCTCGCCGTCTCCGCCGGAGATCCTCCGGCAGACCTCGTCGCCGTGCACCACCGGCAGGTCACGGTCGAGCAGTACGACGTCGTACCGGTGGACCGCGACACGTTCGAGCGCGGCGTCGCCGTCGTAGCAGACGTCCACCGCCATGCCCAGGTGCCGCAATCCCTCCGTGATGGAGTCGGCCAGCATCCGCTCGTCTTCGGCCACGAGTACGCGCATCAACCGCTCTCCACGATCCACAGTAGAACGCCGGAGGGATAAAGATCCGATAAAAGCCGATCTTAACGGCCCGAGATCATCCGCCGACTAGACCTGGCCGCATGATCTTCGTCGGAAAGAGCACGGCTGTCCTGGGGCTGGGCGGATCCGCGCTGGTTTCACTCGGTGCGTTCGGGGCGGGTGCGACACTGCGGCACGATCCTGTGCTGTCCGGTACCTGGCTCGGCGCCGTGCTGTCCTGGCACGGCCGGTTGCCCGCGATCGTGGTGCTGTACCTCGGCCTCGCCGTGGTACTGGCGGCCTGGGTCCGGTTAGGACATTCGGTGCGCGCGGGCCGGACGAGCTCGCGCGAGGTCGGGTGGACGGCCTGGCTGTGGTGCGTTCCGCTGCTCTGCGCGCCACCGTTGTTCAGCACCGATCTGTACACCTACCTCGCACAGGGCGCGGTGGCGCACGCCGGTCTCGACCCGTACACGCACGTTCCCGCCGAACTTCCCAGCGCGATCACCGACAACGCCGCCGGTGGGTGGATGTACATTCCGTCGCCGTACGGGCCGCTGCAGGTCTTGATCGTGAAAAGCGTACTCGCCGTGACCGGGCAGAACGTGCTCCTCGGTGCCTTTCTGACCCGGCTCGCGATGGTGGCCGGGCTGGCGTTGCTCTGTTTCGCCTTGCCCGTCCTGTGCCGTCATCTCGGCAACCGCCCGGAACGCGCACTGTGGATGACGGTGGCGAATCCGTTGATGGTGTTGTGTGTGGTGTCAGGCGGGCACAACGACCTCCTGATGGTCGGACTGCTCGCGGCGGGCACGGCGCTCGTGCTCACCCGTGCGCCGGGAGCAGGGTTCGCGTTGGTCGCGCTGGCCGCCGCGGTGAAGGCTCCCGCGGCTGTGGCGTTGCCGTTCCTGGTGTGGGTGTGGGCGGCGCGGCGATCGGGCGGGCGGGTTTCGGTGCGCGGCTATTTCTTCGTGTTCGCGGCTTCGGTGTCCATTGTGGTCGTCACGTTCGGATTGTGCACCGTCGTCGCCGGGGTCGATCTCGGCTGGATCCGCGCTCTCGGCGGGAACTCGGTGCTGGAACCGTGGATGTCGCTCTCGACCTCGGCAGGGAAGCTAGCCGGGCTGGTGCTGCCCGGCTCCGCCGGTGCCGTCGCGGCGTGCCGGGCGGCGGGCTGGGTCGTCCTCGCCGGGCTGGTGACGTGGTTGTGGTGGCGTTCGCGGGCGGGCGGTGGCGCGGGGGTCCGGGGGGCCGCGGCGGCGCTGCTGGCTTCGGTGGTGCTGGCACCGGTGGCGTTGCCGTGGTACTTCACCTGGCCGCTGGTGCTGGGAGCGGCGGCCGCGTGGCCGGTTTCGCGTGTCGCGGTCGCGGCCGCCTTGTCGACGTTCCTTGTCGTGAGCACTTACCCCGACGGGAAAACCCAGATGCCGCTGTGGGGATACGCGGTGCTGGCGGTGGTTTCGGCCGGGGTCGGCGTGTTGACCGCGCGAGGGACGGGGATCCGGCTTCAGCGTCCACCCTGGCGCGTCCTGGCCAGGCTCGTGCCGTCCTTTGTGGACTCAGGTGCGGTGGAAGGGCGTTCGGGTACCGTCTCCGCACGGCGCGTGCGCCGGAAGCGGGGCGCGCCCGTCTGGATCAGCGCGACAGCGACCACGACCAGGCCGATTCCGGCGAGTTCGACGGCGGTCAGCGCGGTCCCGGAGAACAGCAGGTCCAGCAGTGCGGTGACCGGGGGGACGCAGTAGAACAGGCTGGTGACCCTGGCGACCTCGCCGCGGGCGACCATGAAGTACAGCAGCGCGGCGGCGCCGACCGAGACGACCACGACCATCCAGCCGAGCGCGAGGAAGAACGCCGGACGGCCGGTCAGCTGCGGGCCGCCGGTGCAGGCCGTCGTCACCGCGAACACCACCGAGCTGAACGAGTACTGGATCGCCAGCGCCGCCCAGGTGCCCACGTTCGCGGTCCTGCCCTGGACGATGGTCCCGCCGGTGATCGCGCCCAGCGCGAGGAAGGCGAACAGCAGCCCGGTGACCGTGCCCGCCGTGTCGGTCCGGGAGGGGGCGCCGAGGGTCGAACTGACGGTCAGTGCCACGCCGGCGAGCCCGACCACCAGTCCGGTCCGGAATCGCCGGTCCCGGCCGGACCGGGTGATCAGCGTGGTGAGAATCGGCTGGGTGCCGAGAATGACGGCGATGATTCCGGCCGGTAGCCCGGCGCCGACGGCGGCGAAGAAAAAACCCTGGTAAACCGTTTGCAGGAGAATCGCCACCACGACTGTCCGCATCCATTCCGGACCGGTTCGTGGCAGCCTGTCGCGTACGAAAAACCAGACGCCCCAGCACAACGCCGCGGATCCGAGCGCGCGAAGGAGCAGAAAGGTGGGCGCCGAACTGTGGGCGAGTCCCGTTTCGACGGCGATCGGCCCGCTCGCCCACATGAGCACAAAGGCCAGCGGAGCGGCAACGACGAACGATGATTTCCTGCGCGACATCGGGCCATTCCTCGAAAACGCTCAAAAGGGGAAAGGGGACACGGACAAAACTAGCGACGTGAGCGGAGAGTCCGGAAATGCCGGTTCGCGATGGGGTATGCTCTGCGGTTATGGGGCTGGACATCCGGCATCTGGAGACGTTCCTGGCCGCCGTCGAGGAGGGCAGCATCACCGCCGCTGCCCGCAGGCTGCGGCTGGCGCAGCCCGCGGTCTCGCGCACCCTCGCCCAGCTCGAACGGCACGTCGGAGTCGCGCTGCTCGCGCGGTCCGCCCACGGCGTCACGGCGACCGCCGAAGGCGAGATCTTCCGGATCAGGGCGGCGGCCGCGCTGGCGTCGTTCACCGACGCCGTGGAGCGGCCGTTCGGGGACCCGCGGCCGCTGCGTGTCGGGCACGCGTGGTCGGCCTTCGGGGAGCACACCTCGGCCGTGCTGCGTCACTGGCGTGCCTCGCGGCCGGAACAACCGCTCGAGCTGTGCCGGTTGGACGATCCCTACGCGGGGATGGCGGGCGGCCGGATCGACGTCAGCGTGTTGCGCGGCCCGCAGCCGCGGCCTGGCTATCGCAGTGAGCTGCTCTACAGCGAGACGCGGGTGGCGGCGGTCTCGATGGAGCACAGGCTGGCCCGCCGTCGCGAACTCCGGCTCGCCGACCTCGCAGGGGAGGGCCTGATCGTGCAACGGCACTGGGGCACGACGACTCCCGAACTGTGGGACGCCGAGGCGCGGCCCGCCGTGGCCGTGGAGGTCGGTTCGGTGGACGACTGGCAGAGCAACATCGCCGCGAACAACGGCGTCGGCATCACCCCGGCGTCGAGCAGTAAGCTGCATCCGCACGCCGAGATCGTCTACGTTCCGCTGGCCGACGCGCCCCCGGTGCCGGTTTTCCTCGCGTGGGCACCGAATTCCCGGCATCCCGCGCTGGAGGACTTCATCCGCACGGCACGCGACGTCGTGCACGGCGCCCCGGAATCGCCCGGCTAGGTCCGGTGCCGACGGGCAGTCCTGCGGGCAACCGGTCCCGCGGGGCGTGCGGTGGCCTTACTGTCGCGGTATGGCGAACTCGGTCGTGTCCCGTGACGGAACGGTTCTCGGTTACGAAACGCTCGGTGCCGGGCCACCCCTGCTGCTGGTGCACGGCGCCAGCGCCGACCGCACCCGCTGGGCACCGGTGGCGGAGCGGCTGGGGCGGCGCTACACCGTGCACCGGCTCGACCGCCGGGGTCGCGGGCTGAGCACCGCCGAGGCCGGGCCGTACGACCTCCGGCGCGAGGGCGAGGACATCGCGGCGGTCGCCGAGGCGATCGGCCCCGGCACCTACGTCGTCGCGCACTCCTATGGTGCCCTGTGCACCCTGGAGGCCGCGCTGATCACCGAGTCGATCGGCCGGATCGTGCTCTACGAGCCGCCGATGCCGTCACCGGGACTGCCCGTCCTGGAATCGGGGGTGTTCGAGCGGCTCACCGCCGTCTCGGACGATCCCGGGCTGGTGCTGGAGACGTTCTTCCGTGCGGCGCTGCGGCTCCCGGAGGCCGACGTCGACGCGATGAAGGGCACTCCGATCTGGCAGGCCAGGCTCGCCGCGGCGCACACGATCACGCGTGAGCTGGGCGAGGTCCAGGCGTTCACCGCCGATGACCGCCTCGCCGGGATCCGGGTCCCGGTGCGCCTGTTCGCCGGCACCGAAAGTCCCGCGTATCTGGCCGCGGCCGCGGCGTCCGTCGCGGCGCGGATCCCCGGGGCGGACGTCGTCCCGCTGCACGGGCAGGGTCACCAGGCGATGGACCACGATCCGGACCAGTTCGTGGCGGCCGTCTTCGCTTTCGGCGCGGGCTGACCCGGCGGCGAAAACTTGATCGCGTTCCGCGGCGGCGTGGGCATAATGCGGGGGTGGAGGGAGCGACGCGATGACGATCCATCTCACCCACTGGGGCACATTCGAGGCGGAAACGGACGGGGACCGGCTCCGGTCGGTGCGGCCGTGGTCCCAGGATCCGGAACCGCCGCCGATGCTCGAGAACATCGTGGGCGTGCAGGATCACCCCGTCCGCATCACCCAGCCCCATGTGCGGCGCGGCTGGCTGGAGAACGGGCCGGGTGGCGAGGGGCGCGGTGACGACTCGTTCGTCCCGGTCTCCTGGGACAAGGCGCTCGACCTGCTGGCGGGTGAGCTGCGGCGGGTGTACGACGGCTACGGACCCGAGAGTGTGTACGGCGGTTCGTACGGCTGGGCCAGCGCGGGCCGGTTCCACCACGCGCAGAGCCAGGTGCACCGGTTCCTCAACTGCCTCGGCGGTTACGTCAGTTCGGTGAACAGCTACAGCCTCGGGGCGACCACCGTGCTGTTGCCGCACGTGGTCGGCCCGGCGTGGAAGATCATGGACGACTCGACGACGTACGAGGTGATCGCCGAGCACACCGAGCTGGTCGTCGCGTTCGGCGGGTTGTCCCCGAAGAACGCCGTCGTGGCTCCCGGCGGGGTCGGACGGCACGGGATGCGCTCGTGGGTCGGCGCCGCGCGGGCCCGTGGCTGCCGGTTCGTCTCGGTCAGTCCGCTGGAAGACGACACACATCCCGACGCCGAGGCGGAGTGGCTCGCGCCGCGCCCGGCAGGCGACGTCGCGCTGATGCTGGGCCTGGCCTATGTGCTGGACACGGAAGGCTTGGCGGACAAGGAGTTCCTCCGCCGGTACACCGTCGGATACGAACGCTTCGCGGAGTATGTGCGTGGTTCGGCCGACGGGGTGCCGAAGACCCCGGAGTGGGCCGAGGCGCTCACGGAGATCCCCGCCGCACGGATTCGCGCGCTCGCCGGCGAGATGGCTTCGTCGCGCACGATGATCACGGTGAGCTGGTCGCTGCAGCGCACCCGGTTCGGTGAACAGCCGCTGTGGCTGGGCCTGGTGCTGGCCGCGATGCTCGGGCAGATCGGCCTGCCGGGTGGCGGGTTCGGGCACGGATACGGGTCTTCGGCCGTCGCGGGCATGCCGTTCCGCGCGGTGCCGCTGCCTTCGCTGCCCCAGGGGCGCAACGGCTGCGACACGTTCATCCCGGTGGCCCGGATCGCGGACATGCTGCTGAACCCCGGCCAGGAGTACGACTACAACGGGCAGCGGCTGACCTATCCCGGCATCCGGCTGGTGTACTGGGGCGGCGGGAACCCGTTCCACCATCACCAGGACCTCGCCCGGCTGCGGCACGCGTTCACCCGGCCGGACACCGTCGTCGTGCACGATCCGTTTTGGACGGCCACGGCGCGGCACGCCGACATCGTGCTGCCTTCGACGATGTCGATCGAGCGGGATGATTTCGGTGGTGGGTATGGCGATCCGGTGTTCGTGCCGATGCGGGCGCTGACGCGGCCGAACGCCCAGGCGCGCGACGACTACCAGGTGTTCGCCGATCTCGCGGCGCGGCTCGGGGTGGGGGAGGCGTTCACCGAAGGGCGGACTTCGCACGAGTGGTTGCGCCACCTCTACACAGGCTGGGCCGCCGACCGCGAACGCGAGGGGAATCCGGTGCCGTCGTTCGACGAGTTCTGGGCGAGCGAGGACGTGCTGGAACTGCCGGTGCATCCGAGGGAGCACGTCTCGCTGGCCGAGTTCCGCGCGGACCCGGACCGGAACCCGCTGCGCACCCCGAGCGGGCGGATCGAGATCTTCTCCGAGACGATCGACGGGTTCGGTTATCCGGATTGCCCAGGACATCCGGTATGGCGGGAACCCGAGGAGTGGCTCGGCGGCGAGCAGGCGAAGGCTCACCCACTGCACCTGATCGCGAACCAGCCGAAGACGCGATTGCACAGCCAGCTGGACCACGGCCCGCACAGCCAGGGGGCCAAGGTCGGCGGCAGGGAGCCGGTGCGGCTGCATCCGGCCGACGCGGCCGCGCGCGGGCTGGCCGAGGGTGATGTGGTGCGGATCTTCAACGACCGCGGCAGCTGTCTCGCCGGGCTGGTGACCAGCACGGCCGTGCGCCGCGGTGTCGCGCAGCTGTCGACCGGGGCCTGGTACGACCCCGATCCGGCCGACCCGTCCGTCTGCCGCCACGGTAACCCGAATGTGCTGACCGCCGACCGTCCGACGTCCTCGCTGGCCCAGGGCTCTTCGGGACAGCACGCGCTGGTCGAGGTCGAGCGTTGTGCGGGGACGCCGCCGGAGGTGAACGCGCACCGGCCGCCGGTGTGACTACCGGCCCTCGCGCGCCCGCTCGCGGCGTTCCGCCACGTTCATCCAGGACGCCACGGCGATGAAGATCAGCGCGACGAACAGCACGATCGTGCCCGGCCACGACATGCGCACCGCCCAGGCCAGCCCGACCGCCACGATCAACAGCGCCCAGCCCGCCCACAGCCAGCGGGGAACGCGACGGCCGGTGGAGAACACAGTCAGGAGCACCGCGCCGGGCACCCCGGCAAGGAGGAACCGCCAGTACTCGCCGAGCACACTCAGCATCGCGCGTCCTCCTCACCACGGGGACAGGCCGGTCTTATGTCATTACCGGATGACGCGGCGCGGGACAAGCTGCGCGAGGGTGAACCTGGGAGAGGTGCTGAAGGACGCTTTAAGTGCGTTGGCCGCACTGAAGGACGCCTTCAGTGCATTGAGTGCACCGAAGGCGTCCTTCAGCACTCCGGGCCCGACGACGTCAGTAGCGGACCGAGGTGCGTACCGGATAGTGATCGGACGGAAGCGTTCCGTCGCCATAGGACACCATCGAGACCGCGCCGACGTCCGCGAGCGGGCGTCCGCCGCCACGCAGCGCGCCGACGTAGTCCAGTGAGTCGCGGTAGGACGCGGGGACGGACTTGGCCGCGTTCGGGTTGGTGGCCGCGTCGAAGGTGTACTTCCCGGCGGGGGCGGTCCGCAGGACACCGTCGAGAGCCGCTTCGCCCTGCTGGGACTGGGCGCGGCCGAGGCCGTCCTTCCGGCCCTGCCCCGCCCAGTACTCGATGTTGAGGTCCCCGGCGATCGCGACCGGCTCCGTGGCCGGCGCGTACTTCGCGACCAGGCCGTGGATCTCGCCGAGCTGGGCCATCCGGATTTCGTGGGCCTTGGGCAGGGTGTCCGGCGCTTCGTCGGCCTGCAGATGGGTGCCGGTGAGCCACAGCGGCCTGCCGTGCGCGAGGATCCGGACCAGCGCGGCACCCTTGTTCGCGTAGTAGTCGGCGGTGCCCTGGTACGAGTTCCGGAACACCAGCTGGTGGCTTTCGGTGATCGGCCACTTGGACAGGACTGTCGCCCCGCCGTTGACCACGACCGGCGAGTTCGAGCAGTTACCGTCCACAGTGGACCAGCCGGGCGCAGTCGAGCAGTACTGGCCCACCAGCGGGGTCTGGTACGGCCAGGCGTCGGCCAGCCGCTTGCGCAGCGACTCGGCCTGCGCGCTGAACGCCTCCTCCAGCACGACCACGTCGGTGCCGTTCGCGCGGATCACCTTTTCGGCGGCCTGTGCGCGGGCTTCCTTGTCGGCCGTGTTCGGACTGGCGATCCACGGCAGCTGCCAGAGATTGAAGCTCAGCACCGAAACCGAGGCCGTCGACGCCGCGTGGGCGGGTGTCGCGGTCAGCAGGGTGGCGACGAGCGTGGCGAGCGTGGCGAGTTTCCGCACGGGACATCCTTTCGCTGGCGAGTCAGGAAACCACGAAGGCCCGGGAGGTTCCGGAGAACGCGGTGATCCGCCCGTTCCAGCCGTTCTTCCAGTTCCCGAAGTGCACCACGCGGTATTTGCCGATCGGGGTGTTCGCGGGGATGTCCCAGGTAACGGTGGCTTGCGATTCGGCGACGAACTTCCGCGCCCAGTGGTACTTCGTGGCCCAGTCGCCGTCGTCGGCGTGGCGGACCCACTTCCCGTCGGCGAACCGCTGGATCTCCAGGAACGTCGAGCCGTGGCGGAGATCGTTCTTCGGATGCCCCGTCACGAACGTGACGCTGACCTGCTCGCCGCGCCGGTAGCTGGGTTTCGCCTCGGTGACGACGTCGCCGAAGTTCTTGAGCGCCGGGGCGCTGTCGAACACGACACCCGGCTGGAAGTTGACGAGCTTGCCGCGCAGGTCGCGGGGGACCGGCCCGTGCGGCACCGCCGTGCCTGCCTTCATCGCGGCCGCGAGCTTCGCGAACTCCTGCTGGTAGGCGGGCAGCGTGTACCGGCCGAAGAGGGTCGACGCGCCTTCGTACTGCTGGGAGTCGTACTCCTCGGGCGTCGTGACGTACTGGCTGTAGGCATTGGCGTAACCCTGCATCAGCACGTTTTCCAGCGGCACGCCGAGTTCGGCGGCGACGGTGCGCCGGATCCGCAGGCCCGCGACGATCGTGTACTCGGCGGGCCCGGCCACCAGATGCAACTGTCCTATTCGGACGATCTGCAGCGGGAGGACCTCCGGTGCCCACGGATACGGCTGCATGGCGCCGAACGGCACGGCGATCACCTTGGGCGCCTGCGCGTCGGCGAGCGCGCGCGGGATGGGCGCGTCGATCCCGCCGAGCCAGTCGATGAAGGGGTTCTTCACGCCCTCGGGCAGGGGAAGGCCCGGTCCGTCCTCGGTGCTGCCCGCGAGCATCGACACTCCGATCGCCGCGGTGCAGGTCCGCTGCGGACGTCCGTTCGGCGTGTACTTCGCGTCGACGGCGAGGTCGGACATGTCGACGTAGCACATCCGATGATCGACGCCGCCGACAACGTCTTCGCCCGCCCCGTCGAACGCGCGTTTCGCGGCTTGGAACTGGAGTTCGCCGATGCGCCGGGTGTTCTCGAACTCCGTGTCCGCCGTACCTGGCTTGAGATTCAGGTTCGGCGTCATGTCACCGGAGTTGGTCTGCGCGAACGCGGCGACGAAACCCGGGTCGCCGTCGAGGTAGCGGATTCCGGCGTGGTCGTGCTCCCAGGTGTAGGCCGCGTATCCCTTGTTGTCGCTGCTGATCAGATGATTGCCGTTGCTCATCGACGTCCCGTGGGTGGCGAACCAGGTGATCGCGCCGACGTCGGTGCCGCCGCGCCGGAAGCGGAGCACGGTAACCGCCGGGTCGATGGACAGCGGGAAATGGTCCTTGTCCGCCTTCGGGTTCAGCTCGAACGCGGTGCGGGAGCGGTTCGCGCTGGCGTCGGTCAGCTCGGTGCGGCCGAGGCTGATCGACCCCGGCGCGAGATCCGCGTGCGCCTGGCTGATCGCCGCCACGATCCCGTCGACGACGGCGTCGTACACCTGCTCCTGAAACCCGAGGATCGACAGGTCGTAGGCCGCGTAGTGCGAGTCGCCGCCGCAGGCGGAATGCGTGTGCGTGGCGTTGAGCAGGACGTTCCGCTCGGTGTAGAGATCCCCGAACTTCGCGGCGAGCTTCCGCAGCACGTCCTGGTGCACGGACTGGAACAGCGCGCCGAGTTCCGCGGTGACGAACGCGATCCGGCGCGGGCCGCCGGCGATCACGAACGCCCGCGCGCGGGTGCGCAGGTGGATGCCCGCGGTCTGCTGCTGCGGCATCGAGTAGCCCATCATGCCGTTCTCCGCGGCGGGCCCGGTGACATCGGCGATGCCGGCACCGACGAGGAAACCGCCGCCCGGTTCAGCCGAAGCGGACGCGGCCGTCGCACCGAGGAAGCCGGTGGCGAGCGGGAGCGCGGCGGCCCCGGCCAAGACGTGTCGACGACTCACCGGCATCGGTGACTCCTCCCGCTAACGTGAAGCGCTTTCGCATTTGCCGGGACCGTACGTGATCGCCTTCACCCTGGCAACCCGCGAACGTCGGTCCGGGGGAGGTGCTCGCCGATCAGGCGGGTGCGGCGATCCGCCACAAGGCGGTCGGCGTTTCGCCGTCGCCCTCGCGGGATTCGAACGCGAGCCAGCGGCCGTCCGGCGACCAGCTCGGCGCCCCGCTGTACCAGGTGGGCGCGTGCGTGACCTGGACCGCCGCGCCGCCGTCGGCCGGGATCACGAACAGCTGAGCGTGCGCGAGCCCGCCACGGTCGGAGGAGAACACGATCCTGCTGCCGTCCGGCGACCAGCTCGCGTCGGTGTCCTCGCCCGCGCCGGAGGTCACCGCCCGCGACGGGCCGCCGTCAGGGGTGATCGTGCGCAGCTTCCAGTCGCCGGTCGCGCCGCGCGTCTGGAACACGATCCGGTCACCACGCGGGGACCAGTTCGGCTGGCGGTTGTCCGTGCCGGTGCCGGGCCCGTCGACCAGCCGGGTCAGCCCACCGCCGTCCCGCCGGACCTTCCAGATGCTGCCGAGCGCGCCCGGCCCGCTCTGGTCGAGGTTCTCCTGGAAGACGATCCACTGGCCGTCGGGCGAGAAGCTTGGCTCGGTGAACCCGCGCGGGCCGGTGTGCGCGGTGACCTGCTTCCGCCCGCCGCCGTCCGGCCGGATCGTCCAGATCTCGTCGAGATCGGTGCCGTCGAAGGAAAACGTGATCAGCCCGGCCGCCGCGTTCCAGCTGGAGCCGGGCAGGTTGACCGCGCTCTGGTCGCCCTGCTGGAACAACTGCCGCGGGATACCGCCGGGGGCGAACCCGAGCAGTTCGAGCGCCGCGGGCCCGGCGTTGTAGCCCCGCGGGAACTGGGTGAACACGACCGTCGCGCCGTCGGGGGAGAACGCGGCGTTCTGCGCGCTGGCCGGGCCGGTGGGCCGGTACAGCAGTTCTGCGCCGTCCGGCCGGGTCGTCGACGGGGCGGCGTGCGCGGGCGCGGCCGTCGCGAGCAGGAGCGCCGCGCCGCACACCATGGCTGTCGATCTCCACGTCATCGTTGTCCCCCAAGGAGTTCCGGTGTCACCGTTCATCCTCGGGCACGGGCTGTCCCGGGCGCATGGGAGCGGTGTCCCGACTTGGCGGTGGTGTCCAGGGCCGTCAGCGTCGCCTTGATCGCGGGCCGGGGGAACGCGCTGGCCCGCCAGAGCGCGAAGATCCGCCGCCGCGGTGCGGGGCTCAGCGGCACGAACCGGACGCCGCGGGGCACCGGATCGCGGCCGAGGCGGGGGATGAGCGCCGCGCCCAGCCCGGCGGCGACCAGGGCGAGCTGGGTCGAATGCTCGGACGCGGTGTGCGTGATGCGTGGCTCGGCGCCGAGTTCGCGGAGCTTCGACGTCAGCCAGTCGTGGCAGATCTGCCCGGCGGCCCAGCCGATCCAGCGCTGATCACGCAGTTCGGCCGGCTTCAGGACGTCCCGATCGGCGAGTGTGTCCTGAGTGGACAGCGCGACGTCAAACGTGTCTTCGGCCAGCGGGCGGCGGGAAAGGCCGTCGGGAACCGGCAACGGCGCGTCCGGCCAGTCCTGGACGATCGCGATGTCGAGATCGCCGCGCGCGAGCGCGGGGAGGGACTCGTGCGGTTCGTGCTCGGACAGCCGGACATCGAGGTCCGGATACCGTTTTCGCAGTGCGCGCAGGGCATCGGGCAGCAGGCCGCGCGCGGCCGTGGCGAACGCGGCGATCGTCACCGCGCCGGTCACCGCGCCGCGATGCTCGGCCAGATCCGCCTCGATCAGTTCGACCTGGGTGAGCAGCCGCTCGGCGTGGTCGGCGAGCAGCGTGGCGGCGTCCGTGAGCCGGACGCCGCGGCCTTGCCGCTCCAGCAGGCGTTGCCCGATCTCGCGTTCCAGCCTGCTCAGCTGCTGGGACACCGCCGACGTGGTGACGTGCAGGGCCTCGGCGGCGCCGCGGACCGAGCCGGTGCGGGCGACGGCGTGCAGCACCCGGAGGCGTTCGAGATTCAACACATTAGCGATACTAAGCGGTCGGGGGAAGAAAGTCTCGATTGTCTTAACAGGGCCGAGGCCGCAGGGTGGACGGAGACCTCACGGCCACAAGGAGAATCTTTCGTGTCTTCAGTCGAGACCACCCTGCGCATCGGCGGCGACCTGCCCGTCCACCGGCTCGGCCTCGGTGCCATGCGCCTGCACAGCACCACGCCCGCGGTACGGGCCGCGTCGATTTCGACCGCGCGCCGCGCCGTCGAAATCGGCGTCACCTTCATCGACACGGCCGACGCCTACGAGCTGGGGCTGAACGAGGAAATGCTCGCCGAAGCCCTGCATCCGTATCCGGACGGCCTGGTGATCGCCACCAAGGGCGGGCACGCCCGGCCCGGCGGCGCGTGGGTGCCGCTCGGCCGCCCGGAATACCTGCGCCAGCAGGCCGAGCTGAGCCTGCGCCGGCTGCGCGTCGAGCGGATCGACCTGTACCAGCTGCACCGCGTCGATCCGAAGGTCCCGTTCGCCGAGCAGATCGGCGCGCTGCGGCAGCTGCGGGACGAGGGCAAGGTCCGGCACGTCGGCCTTTCCGAGGTCTCGGTGGAGCAGCTCGTCGAGGCCCAGCGCATCACCCCGATCGTCAGCGTCCAGAATCGGTACAACCTCACCGATCGCGCGTCGGAAGCCGTGCTGGAACACTGCGAAGCGCATGGGATCGCGTTCATCCCGTGGCTGCCGATCAAACCCAGCGTCACCTCCGACGGCCCGCTGGCCGAGATCGCCGCCCGGCTGGGCGCGACCCCGGCGCAGGTGGCGCTCGCCTGGTTGCTGCGTCGTTCGCCGGTGCTGCTGCCCATTCCCGGCACGTCGTCCACGCGGCATCTGGAGGAGAACTTCGCGGCGGCAGGTCTCGAACTATCCACAAAGGACTACTCTGGGTTGGACGCGCTGGTGCACGCCTGAGGCCCGCTGGTACGTGTGGGACTGCTGAGTCCACTGTGGATCGATGTTGTCGTTGTCGCGCCTTCACCTTTCACCCACCCCGGTAGCCCGAGTTGCGAAGTCGCCGGAGTCACCTTTGATGGAACTGTCAGCGGGTCCGCTCGGGCCCGATCCGGCCCGGGCGCACACCGGGTTTCACGGAGTGGGTGAAAGGAGTGCCGATGGGTATCGATTTCGAAGACATCAAGAACAAGGTGAGCGGCGAACACGTCGACAAGGCCGCCGACCTCGCGAAGTCCAAGTTCGGCGAGCACGCCGACAAGATCGACACGGTCGCCGAAAAGGCCAAGGGCTTCCTCGGCGGCGAATCCGGCGGGCAGCAGCAGGAATCCGGCTCCGCCGAGGGCGGTCAGGAACCGCAGCGCGGCGAGAACCCGGAAGAGGGGAATTACGGCCGCTGAGCCGCAGCGAGGTTTTGTGCGCGGCGTTCCGGAAGTCGCGCGCGAGAAGCATCGAGGGCTGTGAAGGGGTCCTTCATGGCGTCCAACGCGCTGAAGG
>NZ_JBHYIK010000009.1:0-7673 GCF_042739735.1 Amycolatopsis sp. NPDC059027
ATCATTTCCCACCAACTCCGGGGTGGTGTTTTTTCTCTTTCTCCCAAATATTTGGTGTTTCTCCCCCATTTTGTTGCTCTACACGCCCATTTCTGTCCTGTGGGGGGGGCGACAGGGTGCGTTTTCTTTCCGAGGTGCGGGGTACTCGCCGAGGTGGATCCGCAGGCTACGGAAGGGACCCTTGATGCGCGTGGTGATCGCCGGCGCCGGTTTCGCCGGGTACCAGGCAGCCAGGACTCTGGCGCGAACCGCTCCCGAAGGCACCGAAATCGTCGTGGTGAACCCGACGGACTACTTCCTTTACGTCCCCCTGCTGCCCGAGGTCGCGGCCGGGATCCTCGATCCGCGGCGGGTGCTGGTGTCGATTCCCGGCACGCTGCCCGGCGTCCGGCTCGCGCTGGGCACGGTGTGCGGTGTCGACCTCGACGAGCGCTCGGTGCGCTACCTCGACCCGGAGGACCGCGAGCACACGCTGTCCTACGACCGGCTGGTGCTCGCCGCCGGCAGCGTGACCAAGCTGCTGCCGATCCCCGGGGTGACCGACCACGCGCACGGCTTCCGCGGCCTGCCCGAGGCGCTGTACCTGCGTGATCACGTGACCCGCCAGGTGGAACTCGCCGCCGCGGCCGACGATCCGGCCGAGCGCGAGGCCCGGTGCACGTTCGTCGTGGTCGGCGCGGGCTACACCGGGACGGAGGTGGCCGCGCAGGGACCGATCCTCACCGCCGCGCTGGCCGCCCGCCATCCCGAACTCGCCGATCAGCCGATGCGCTGGATGCTGCTCGACGTCGCCGACCGCGTCCTGCCGGAGCTGGACGAGCGGCTGGGCACGACCGCGGACCAGGTGCTGCGCGAGCGGGACGTCGACGTCCGGATGAAGACCTCCATCGACGAGGCGACCGCCGAGGGCGTCACGCTCACCACCGGCGACAAGGTCCCGACGCGCACGCTGGTGTGGTGCGTCGGCGTCCGGCCGGACCCGCTCGTTTCGGAGGTCGGGCTGCCGACCGACCGGGGCCGGTTGCGGGTCGACGCGACACTGCGGGTGCCGGGACATCCGGAGGTCTTCGCCTGCGGTGACGCCGCGGCGGTGCCCGACGCGTCGCGGAAGGGCGAGATCACGCCGATGACCGCGCAACACGCCGTCCGGCAAGGAAAACTCGCCGGGCACAACGTCGATGCCTCGCTGCGGGAGCGTCCACTTGGCGAGTACAGGCACCATGACCTCGGTTTCGCGGTGGACCTCGGCAAGGGGCAGGCCGCGGCCAACCCGGTGCGGATCCCGCTGTCCGGGCTCCCGGCGAAACTCCTCACCCGCGGCTATCACCTGATGTCCATGCCCGCCAACAAACTCCGCGTCGCGGCCGACTGGGCACTCGACGCCGTCACTCCGCGCCAGACCGTCCAATTGGGACTCGTCAGGTCCGGGTCGGTCCCGCTGGACACGGCCTCGCCCGAACTGCCCGTGACCCGTCGCTGAGCCCCGGCGCCGAAAGGAGAACCTGCCATGCCCGGAACCCCCGAACCCGACCCGGTCCGCGCCGAAGGTCCGCCGGTGGTCGTCCACGGTGTCCCCGGCGGCAGGCGGGTGCTCGTCCTCGATCCGGCGGGCGCGAGCAAGCACGACGAGCTGCCCGCCACCTGGCGTCCGTTCACCGAGGACCGCGAGATCGTCTGGGCGCGGCTGCCCGTGGACGGCGCGCTCCACGCGTGCGAACACGTGCTCGCCCATGCCGGCGGGCCGCTCCCGGTGACCGACATCGTCGCGAGTGGACCGTACGGCGAGGAAGCGCTGCTGCTGGCCGAACACCGGCCGTCCGTCGTCCGGTCCGTGCTGCTGGTGGACCCGGCCGCCGAAGGTTTCCTCGAGGCGGAGCGGGCGCGGGCCGCCGACGCGGACTGGCTGCGCGACCACGGCAACCGGGTCGCCGGGCTCCGGGACGCCGGAGTGGAGGTCGAAATCGTCGCGCACAGCACGGGCGATGCCGGCGACCGGGTGCCCGCGCCGCTCCCGTTAGGACATCCGGACGTCGTGTCCGCGCTGGTCGACGCCTTCGATCGGCTGCCTGCCGTGCGCAGGCCCGCCCTGTAGGCACCGCGTGATTGAGCCCGCCGGACAGCGGGTAGCCGGGTGACATGGCCGGAGAAACAGCTCGCACGGTCGCCGGCCGGCTGCTCGACGAGCACTTGGTGAGTGGCCGTCCCGAACCCGGCTCGGAGATCGGGCTCCGGGTGGACCAGACGCTGACCCAGGACGCCACCGGAACGCTGGTGATGCAGGAGCTGGAGTCGCTCGGCATCGAGCGCGCCGCCACCGAGCTGAGCGTCCAGTACGTCGACCACAACCTCCTGCAGGCGGACGAGAAGAACGCCGAGGACCACGCGTTCCTGCGTTCGGCCTGCCGCCGCTACGGGCTGTGGTTCTCCAAGGCGGGCAACGGGGTTTCCCATCCGACGCACATGCAGCGGTTCGGGATGCCCGGACGCACGCTGGCCGGTTCGGACTCGCACACCTGCGCGGCGGGCTCGCTCGGGATGCTGGCGATCGGCGTCGGCGGGATCGAGGTCGCGCTCGCCATCGCCGGGGAACCGTTGTACCTGCGCATGCCGGAGATCTGGGGCGTCCGTCTCACCGGCACGCTGCCGGACCGTGTCTCGGCCAAGGACGTCGTGCTGGAGATGTTGCGCAGGCACGGTGTCGGCGGCGGGCGCGGGCGGATCATCGAATACCACGGCCCCGGTCTCGCCGGGCTCACCGCGATGGACCGGCACGTGATCGCCAACATGGGGGCCGAACTGGGCGCCACCACCACGGTCTTTCCCGCCGACGAGGCGGTGCGCGAGTTCCTGCGCGCCGAAGGCCGGGAGGACGACTTCCGCGAGATCCTCGCCGATGAAGGCGCCGAATACGACGTGCACGACGAGATCGATCTGTCCACTGTGGAACCACTGGTCGCCAGGCCGTCGTCACCCGGTGACGTCGTACCGGTCCGCGAGGCGGCGGGCACGCCGATCGGCCAGGTCGTCGTCGGTTCCTCGGCGAACCCTGGGTTCCGGGACTTCGCCGTCGTGGCCGCGATGGTCCACGGCAGGCAGGCAGCCGGCTCGGTCAGTTTCGACGTCAACCCGACGTCGCGGCAGATCCTCGTCGACCTGACGCGTGCCGGGCACACCACCGAGCTGCTCGCCGCGGGCGCGCGGATCCACCAGGCGGGCTGCCTCGGCTGCATCGGCATGGGACAGGCACCCGCCCCGGGCCAGAACTCGCTGCGCACCTTCCCCCGCAACTTCCCCGGCCGCTCCGGGACGGCCGACGACGCGGTGTGGCTGTGTTCCCCGGAAACCGCCGCCGCGTCGGCCGTCACCGGGGTCATCACCGACCCGAGGGAGTTCACCGCCGACGTCGACCCCGAGAGTATCCGCCCGCCCCGCAAGTCCACAGTGGACACACGTGTCTTCGCCGAGCCACTGCCCGAGGCGGAGGCCCGGCACGAGGAACTGGTGAAGGGCCCGAACATCTCCGGGCTGCCCGAGTTCGACCCGCTTCCGGACCGCGTCGAAGCGCCGGTGCTGCTCAAACTCGGTGACGACGTCTCGACCGACGAGATCTCCCCTGCCGGCGCCGCCGCACTGCCGCTGCGGTCGAACATCCCGAAGCTGGCGGAGTTCACCTTCACCCGGATCGACGCGGACTACCCCGCGCGGGCCGCCGAGGAGCCGGCGCATTGGCTGGTGGCCGGGGAGAACTACGGCCAGGGATCGTCGCGGGAACACGCCGCGATCGTGACCCGGCACCTCGGCCTGCGGGTCGTGCTCGCGAAATCCTTCGCCCGCATCCACTGGCAGAACCTCGCGAACTTCGGCGTGCTCGCGCTGGAGTTCGCCGACCCGGCCGATTACGACCGCGTCGAACGCGACGACGTCCTCGTTCTCGGCGAAGCCAGGAATCGACTGTCCGATTCGGACACGTTCACCGTGCACAACCGCACGCGGGACGAGAACTACCACGTCACGCACCGGCTCTCCCGCCGCCAGCGGGACGCCGTGCTCGCGGGCGGCCGGATCCCGCTGATCGCCGCCCAGCGCGCCGGGTGAGCGGCACGTTTCCCCGATGTGGCCCGAAGCACGACAGAAAGGTGTTCCCCATGACGATGAGCGCCCCGGACCGCGAGTCCCTCGCCCGGCACCTCGCCGACGTCGAATACCCGTGCGGGCGCGAGGAACTGCTCCGCCGGTGCGCGGCCGCGGGCGGGGGCGACGAGTTGCTCGGCCCGCTCGCCGCCCTGCCCGACGAGCACTACCGCGACCTCGACACCGTGGTCGAGGCCATCTCGGCGACCCGCACCGGCCGGGACTGAGCCCCAGCCCTGGACCACGTGGGCTGAAGGGGACTTTCGTCTCGGCACATGCGAGGGAAGTCCCCTTCAGCTCATGTCACGCGAGGAAAGTCCCCTTCAGCCCGGTCCGGCCTCGGTGGGGGCGACCTTCGGTGGAGTCAGATCTCGCGCAGGGCGGGAAGCAGCTCGCGCTCGGCGAAGTCCAGGAAGTCCTCCTGCCGGTCACCGCCGATCTCGACCAGCGCGACGTCGGTGAAGCCCGCCTCGGCGAACTGGCGCACGCCCCGGGCGATCGGCTCGATGTCGGGTCCACAAGGGATTCCCGCCGCGACGTCGTCCTCGGTGACGAACCGGGTGGCTCCGGCGAACCCGGCCGGGCCGGGCAGTTCGGCGTTGACCTTCCAGCCGTTCCCGAACCAGCGGAACTGCTCGTGTGCGCGCTTGACCGCGGCCGCCCGGTCGGGGTCCCACGAGACCGGCAGCTGCGCGATCTTGCGGGTCGGCCTGCCCAGCCGGGTCGCGTCCCATTCCCGGCACAGCTGTTCCTTCGGCTCCACCGCGATCATCGCGTCCGCGACCGGCGCGAACCGGGTCACCGACCGACTGCCCGAAACCGCGACCGCGACGGGCGTCCGCGCCGTGGGCAGATCCCAGAGTTTCGCCGAGTCCACCCGGAAATACGTTCCCGCGTAATCGAAGTAGCCGCCGTCGAAGAGCCCGCCGATGATCTGGACGGCCTCCGCGAGCATGTCGTGCCGGACGTTCACCGGCGGCCAGCCGCGGCCGACGACGTGCTCGTTGAGGTTCTCCCCCGCGCCCAGCCCGAGGGTGAACCGGCCGTCGCTCAGCTCCTGCACGGTCGCCGCCTTCTGCGCTACCACAGCCGGGTGATACCGCATCGTCGGGCAGGTCACGTACGTCATCAGCTCGATCCGTTCCGTGCAGTGCGCGACGGCGCCGAGCACGCTCCACGCGTACGGCGAGTGGCCTTGCTCCTCCAGCCACGGCGAGTAGTGGTCGCTGGACACCTCGAAGTCGAAGCCCGCGCGTTCGGCGCCCTCGGCGTAGCGGACGAGTTCCTTCGGGCCTGCTTGTTCGGTCATCAGCGTGTAGCCGAGGCGCATGGGTACCTCCTCGCGGGGTTTTGTGGATCACCCGCCGGGTACCCGAACGAAACGTGCGTATGCGGAGGATCGTGATGACCGAGCGAACCGGACGTTATCCCGCGCGGCTGATCGTCGCGCTCATCGGAATCGCCTACCTGGCACTGGGCCTGGCCGGCTTCTGGACCCCGGCGACCGGCACCGTCGGCCACGACCCGAGCCGGACGGTGTGGATCTTCGGCTCCAGCGCCGTGCTGAACGTGGTGCACACCGCCGTCGGTGTGCTCGCGCTGCCGGCGGCTCTGCACCGCGCGAGCACCATCGCGTTCGCCTGGGTGCTGTTCTTCGGGTTCACCGGGCTCACCGTGAACGGCGTCCTCGTGGCGGCCACCGGCAGCGCGGCCGATCCCGTGAACGTGAACTGGGCGGACAACTGGCTGCACGGCCTGACCGCGCTCGCGGGTCTCGCGATCGTGCTGTACGACATCGCGGCGTCCCGGCGCGGAGTGTCCCGGCGCACGGGCGCCCACGCGGCCTCACGTCGTTGATTCACACCGCTTTCGCGGCTGTCGCGAGGTCCGCGCGGAATGCTTCATAGGCGCTCTCGCGGTCTTCGGCGCGGAGCACCGAAGACGGATGCACAGTGGCGATGGCCCGCCGGCCGCCGAACTCCTCCGGCAGGCGGACGAGCTTGCCCCGTTCCCGGGTGATGCGGAAATCGGTACCCAGCACCGCCTGCGCCGCCGTCGCGCCGAGCAGGACGACGAGTTCGGGCTCCACCGCGGTGAGTTCGGCGAGCAGCCACGGGCGGCATGCGACGACCTCGGTCCGCGACGGCTTCTTGTGGATCCGTCGCTTGCCGCGCTCGGGGCGGGTGAACTTGAAGTGCTTGACGGCGTTGGTCAGGTAGATGCCCGCGCGGTCGAGGCCGACGTCGTGCAGCGCGCGGTCCAGGAGCTGCCCGGCGGGGCCGACGAACGGCTCACCCTCCACATCCTCCCGGTCGCCGGGCTGCTCGCCCACCAGCATGACGCGCGCGTCCCGTTCTCCCGCGCCGAACACGGTCTGACTGGCATCCCGGTACAGCCCGCAGCCTTCACAAGCCGCGGCCGCGGAACGCAGCCGGGGCAGCGACACCGTGTCCGGCAGATAGTCGGCCGCGCTCATCTTGTGTCCTTTTCGGACGTCCTTTTCGGACATCCATCGTGGACCGGCCGTACCCCGGCCATAGTGGACGGAGCACGGCCGAGCCTGTCGGGGTTATTCCTCCTGGGAAACAGCTTCGACGAGTTCGCCGCTGGCCGGGTTGGTCAGCGCGCGGGCGACATCGGCCTGCGCGACGATGCCGACCAGGGTGCCGCCGTCGACCACGGGCAGGCGGCGGACGGCATGCTCGGACATGGTGCGGATGATCTCCTCGGCCTCGACGTCGGGGCCGATGGTCACCACGCCGCCCTCGACCACCTCCGACGCGTGCAGCGCCCGGGGATCCTTGCCCTCGGCCAGCACCCGCACGACGATGTCGCGGTCGGTGAGCATGCCCTTGATCCGGCCGTCCTCCCCGCAGACCGGCACGGCACCGACCCCCTCGGCGGCCATCAGCCGGGCCGCCTCCAGCACCGCATCCGATTCGCGGACGCACTTCACGGGGCTGGTCATCAGCTCACGTACGGTGGTCACCGCAGCCTCCCTTCCTCGGCGTTCGCGGCTCTGCCCACCCTGGGTTCCCGGTGATCCGCCCGGCAAACCCGTGCCCGCCGTGCGACCGTGGAGCCATGCGCACCCGGATGATCGCCGTCGCGTTCGACTGCCACCGCCCGGAGATCGTCGCCGCGTTCTGGCGGGCCGCGCTGGGCTACGGCACGGTCGAACGCTGGACGGACGAGGACGGCACGGGCTACGTCGAGGTCAAGGAGGCCGGGCAGCCGTCACTGCTCTTCCAGCCCGTGCCCGAGGGCAAGTGTAATGAAGACGTAACCACCAAGAACCCGGTCCACTTGGACGTCTGGGTGGGCTCGGACCATGTTGAGGACCAGCTGGCGAGGCT
Source organism: Amycolatopsis sp. NPDC059027 (assembly GCF_042739735.1). Lineage (NCBI taxonomy): Bacteria > Bacillati > Actinomycetota > Actinomycetes > Pseudonocardiales > Pseudonocardiaceae > Amycolatopsis > Amycolatopsis sp. NPDC059027. The sequence continues at coordinate 7,488 of NZ_JBHYIK010000009.1, forward strand.
GACTGAGCGCGGGGCGACGTTCCTGCATCGCGGACGCCAGGGCCCTCACAGGTGGGTCACCCTCCAAGACCCCGAAGGCAACGAGTTCTGCATCTCCTGACCCACATCTTCGGGTTACGTGGTTCGGGCCGCCTGTCAGCGTCGAGCGAGGAGCCGTCCGAACCCCTGCCATGCAGGGATTCGGAC
>NZ_JBHYIK010000009.1:7683-73230 GCF_042739735.1 Amycolatopsis sp. NPDC059027
CACTCTACACCGCTCGGCGCGCGCCCGCGCGCCCGACCGGCGCCCCGCAGCACCGCCCCCCCCCCCCCGCCCCCACCCCACCCGCCCCCCCCCCTCGACTCTGGTTATCATGCTGGCCGCAGGTGGATCGTCGCGGGAGAAAGACAGAACCGCTCCCCACCTTGGATTCCGCTTGTCCCCGAGGGGTTACACGATGGCTCGGGGCGGTGACTTTCACGACCGCACGAGGGAAGCGCGTCACCGGGACGATTCGGGCCGGTTTCTTCGTGGGGCTCGGCTGCAATGGCGCGCGTAGCGCCGTGAACGCTTCGCGAGAGGAAGGTAACCAGAGATTTTGCCGTCTTGGAGCGGGTCGGGCGCTAACGGTCCGCGTTGAATTCTAGGCACGGCGTGTGTGTCGTCGCTCGCAACTTCTCGTTCGATGCGCTTGCGGATAGCAAAGACGGAACGTTCCTCGTAGCGTTGGAGAAACTTTCGCTGTCGACGATCGCTTGCCAGTTCGTTCAGTATCCAGACCGCTACTGCAGTAAGGGGCACTGCCAATACCGCAAGAGAGAATAGCGCCCAGCCGTCCATCAGTCTGGCTGCGCACGAGGCATCTTCTCAGGAAATACCTTCGAAGACTCGGCGCGTTCATCTTGAAGGTCGGCATGTTCACACAGAAGACCCGACAACTCTTTAAGCATGTCGCCGTACTCGCGCTGCTTGTCAGATTTCATCGTGCCCATCATGAGGGCATCTGCGATTGGCCCGGCGTGGCGGCTCACTGCTTTGAGCGATTCGATAAGTAGCTTGGTTTCCTCGTACACGACGCCGCCTCGTCAGTCCTTTTTGTCATTATCCTCTATCGTCATTTCCAGTAACTTGCTGAGAAATTTCGCCTGTTCCATATCTCCTTCATTGAGAGCATGAAGGGAGGCTGCGGCTGCCTGCAACTCTTGCTTGGTGGGCTCTCGCTCGGATCCCATTATCTCGATCCCGCCTTTCATGTTTAGTTAAAGTCGGGAAGTGTTCACTCGATCGCCGTCTTGAGCCGCATGGCCAGCACCTCGGCGCCCGCCATAAAACTCAAGTGTTCCAACATTATGTCCTGCAATAGAGCATTGTGGGCCAGATGACGAAGGCTCGGCACGACGACATGATGCGAATCAGTGCGGACAAGTTCGGCAACTAAGTCGTCGAATGCTTCGCGCGAACCACAGTGAAACTCAAAAAAGAAGTTAATAAACCGAAGTCCGCAAGTCTCGGCGTATGCGATGACTTCGTTTTCAAGTTTTCGAACCTTCTCATCCGGCACATCACAAGGAACTCGCATGTACCCATATGTGCGCGGCGACACTGCCGGATCATCGATGACTGCCATTGTTTCCGTAGACATATCCGCATCCAAAAAGATAAAGGCGTCTCTAGTAGGTGTCGTAAGGGCGCCACTCAATGCATTTTGGCCGCTTCCTCGTATCAAGCCACTCAATAACTGCCGTCCGTGCATCGACTAACGGAATGACCGCCGTGCGCGGGAATACGGCACCGGTTGTGCCGTTGAATATCAAGTCCACTTCCGGCAGTGGTCGCTTCGGATTGAACGAGTTCGCGATTGGCATTTCCGTGTCGTCATGATCCATATAATTCAGGGCAGCGAATCCCGCCGAGGGGCGGACACTGATTCGGAGTTGATGATTTGGAAAAGGGCCTTCTTTACTCCGATGAAACTCAACGTCTCCAACTGTCATGGTGGTTTCCCAGTCAACGTGATTCAGCGTCATTATTTCGTCGATCAGCTCAACTGATGCCAGCCTTCCGGCTGTCACGCGGGCCACGCCGGTAGTGAGCGATGCCGTGAGAAGCATGTGTGCACGTCGCCGTTCGGTCGGGATGAGCGCTGGTCAAGGTGGTCAGTCAGGCCGTCGCGCCCCGGAGAGCGGAGGTGGTCGGGCTTGCCTGTCCAAACCGTCATCCCGCGCAGTAGTGCCCGTCTATATCGTCGTCGTCATGCGACATGCCGAAAGCGGCATAACGCCAGGTGGAGGCCCGATTCTGCCCTAAGGGGTTTCACACGGTGGTGAGAGCCTGTGGCCCTATGTAGGCTGGTCAGAGGGAGATCGGCACCGAGTAAGCAAGGGGATCCGATGAGCTCACCCGGCGGTCCGCAGCATCGCGCGGCAGGCGCCCCCGGCAGTCGTCGCTGTCAGGGGTGCGGGGGCGCGCTTGCCGCAGACAACACGGCGCGCTTGTGCAGCAAGTGCCATCGTGAGCAACGTGACCAACTCCGGACGCCTCCCGCCCAACTGAGGAACGAGTTTTTCGAGACAGACGAGTTTCGCGCAGCTTTTGAAAGCCAGCACATCGGGAAGGTATTTAAGGCTTTTCGGAACCATCCGCGCCATCTTCAATTGTTTGGCAAGGCGCTTAATCAAGAACTACTCGGACGCTGGCTCGGACTCACTCAGGCTCAAGTAAGCAAGCTAGAGAATGGCAAGCCAGAGCAGAATATTGAGACTCTTCGAAACTACGCCAGAATCCTGCACCTGCCGCAACATCTTCTCTGGTTTGATTTCCCCGGGCAAAGTCGACTGAGGCTTCCGCGCACCACCACGGCGAGCGCGGCAAGCGACACTGGCTCGCAAGCGCAAGCGAGTAGCCTGATTACTCCTCAGGCGCGAGACGAACTTCTTGTAGTGAACACGGGCATGGATACGCTCGAACTGCTCCGCCGCGTTCGCGCATCGGCAATCGATACATCAACGATCGACGCGCTCAACATCACTGTTGAGCAACTGTGTTGCGATTACGCACATGCGGACGCTCGCCAGTTGATGACAACGGGCAAGGAATGGCTCGGCAAAGTGACCGAGCTGCTCAATAACCACCTGACGCTTGCTCAGCATAGAGAGATCCTCACTCAGGCTGGAATGTTGGCGTTGCTCGTGGGCTGCCTAGAGTATGACCTCGGAGATGCGCGATCGGCCGAGGCGACTCGGCGTATGGCGCTGGAGCTAGGCAAGGAAGCTGAAGAATCTGGAATTGTTGGGTGGGCAAACGAAATGCTGGCCTGGTTCCATTTGACGGCAGGCAACTATCGCGCAGTAATTCCAGCGGCTGAGTCCGGAGCTTTGGCCGCACCGTCTCATTCAGTGGCAGTGCAACTCTACGGCCAACAGGCAAAAGCCTATGCGCGAATGGGGAACGTCAAGGAAGTTCATAAGGCACTCGACAGCGGCAGTGCCCTCCTTGGCCGGTTGCCGTATCCAGATAGGCCGGAAAATCACTTTGTGGTCGACCCGGATAAGTGGGATTTCTACGCAATGGATACTTACAGGATTGTCGGAGAAGATCAGCTTGCGCAGCGCAACGCCGAAGAAGTCATGCGCCGAAGCGTCAACTCTGAAGGTATTCCGGTAGCACCGATGCGCATTGCTGAGGCTCAGCTCACGCTTGCTGTGATCGCCGCGCGGCGTGGCGACGTCGACGAGGCAGCCCAGCTGGGCATCGAAGCGCTCCAGAACGGCCGCCGGAGCCGTCCGACTCTGCTCATGGTCTCCTCTGAGCTGGAGCACGAGCTGGACACCTACGGTGCAGGTGCAGGCAGGGACTTCCGTGAACTGTTCGCCGAGATCAAGCGCGCCCAGTAGTTCCGTATTCCGGCGAAGAATATTCCGGACGTTCAACATTCTTTTCTAGAATATCCTGACTGCCAAACCTGTCCACGACCTGCGAACATTCTGTTGGGAGATCATTTATTCATGCCTTGACATAGTCGATTCTCCCTGTTGGCGGCCTACTTGACGGCAACGGCTCACGAAAACGTGAGACGAAGCCAAGAGTAAGGAACCAACGCTAATGAAAACCGCGAATCACAGCGCCGGTTCTCCGGTGTTTCTTTCGATCCGCCAAGCCGCGTGGAGTCTTGGCGTTAGCGAGTCTTGTGTCTGCTCGGCAATCCGGGGTGGATCGCTCCGAGCAATGCGGCGTCGTTCCCGGCTAGTCGTTCCGGCTGTCGAGCTGCGGCGTGTGCTCGGTGGTGGTGCGCGATGAGCGAATTCGACCACGCCGAGATGGCTGCGCGGCTTGACCGGTGCGCCGACGTGCCGGACGACGTGCTGAACGAAGTGGTGACCAGGGACGGTCTGTGTTTCTGGGCGTTCGACCGGTCGGAGATACCTGCACTGTCCGGAGAGGACACTCCCGACCGGGAGTTGGCCGCCCGGTTGTGCGCCGGGTGCCCGGTGATCGACGAGTGTCTTGAACTCGACTTGCGCATCGCCGGGCCGGACACGCTCGGGGTGTGGGGTGCGTTGCCGGATGCCGATCGGCGGGCTCTGTTCCCGGTGTGGCTGCGTCGCCGGGGTGGTGAGGCGTGATGACGGTCAACCTCACATCGACACAGATTCTCGCCGGGGTCGGCGTGCTGCTCATCGCGTTGGCGGTATGGCGGTTCGGTGCCCGCAAGGCACGCCGTGCGGCGGACGCGGCACGGGCAAGCGCCCGGGTGGTCTCGTTGGCCGGGCGGGTGCTGTTCACGGGCGCGGCGTTCGTGGGCGTTCAGTGGTTGGTGATCACCCACCCCGGCAACCCGACGCTGCTGTTGGTGGTGCTCGGGGTGCCGGACTTGATCGCTGCGCACGTGCTGACGCGGGCGCTGACGGTCACGTCGCTGGACACCACGCGTCGAGGTGGTGGTCGCCGATGAACGCCACTGATCAGAGGCGGGCACGGCTGGCCACGGTGCGATGGCTGCCCGCCTCGGGTGCGCCGGGCCGGGCGCGGCGGCTGGCCGCCGATGCCGCCGAGGCGGCCGACGTCCGGCGCTGGCACACCCACCCCGACGTGGCCGCCCTGCGGGTCGAACGGGTCCGCGCGCAGGTCGACCGATTGTGCTGGGCCGGAATCGTCCTCGGGCTGGCGTTCACCACGGCCAACGTGCAGTGGTTCGCCGCCGCCGGGGCCGCGTTCGGCTCGCTGCCCTGGCTGACCGCGTGGCTACTCGACCCGACGGTGTGCCTGGTGCTGCTGGCGATCCTGCGGGCGGAGCAGGTGACCGCGCGGTACCAGGTGCGCACGGGACGGTGGGTGCGGGCGGCGAAGTGGCTCACACTGGCCGCCACCTACGTCATGAATACCTGGTCATCCTGGGCGGCCGGGACCGCGTCGGGGGTGGTGCTGCACTCGGTGCCGCCGCTGGTCGTGTTCGTGGCCACCGAGGCGGTCACCGACCTACGCGACAAGCTCACCGACGCCGTGACCGCCGCGTCGGCGTCCACGGGCGCCACGAACGACACGGCGGGCGTTCATGAACCGACCACGCCGACCACGGCAGGTCGTGAACGACCGGCCCGCCGCCGGTTGTTCGCCGACTACCTCACCGACGCCCGGCAAGCGTGGACGCCCGACGTGACCGTGTCCCCGGCGTGGGTGCGGGAGGTCACCGGATGCTCGCGCGGCCTGTCCTCCCGGCTGGCCGCCGCCCTCACCGCCGAGGTCCGGGACGGGGGTGTGCCGGATGAGCACTGACCCGGAGATGAACGCGAACGATGGCACCCTGGCCCCGGCGGGCACGCGGGCGGTGGAGGACGTCGGCCCGGTGCTCGACGGTGAGTTGATCGACGACACGTTGCCCCAGCCGCGTCGCCGGACGCTGCGGCGCCGGTTCGCCCGCTGGCGCTCGTTCCGCCTGCGGTGGCTTGCATGGGCAGCGGGGCGGGTCTGGCGGTCCGGTCCGGTGGTGCGGGCGCGGTCGGTGGCCGCGTACCGGGTGCGGAAGGCCCCGGCGGATGTGGTGCGGCTGGTGTGGTTCGTGCTGCGCGGCAACTGGCGGTGGCTGGTCAAGTTCTGGAGCTGGGCCACCTACGCCGACCTACGCGCGGATGCCCGCCGCGCCCGGCTGGCCGGGGACGCCGAGGCACGCCGGGCCGCACAGGAGTTGATCCGCTCGGACGCCACGGCACGATGGGCGAAGGTCGGGATCTTCCTGCGCCGGGTAGTGATCACGCTGCGGGTGGCCGCTCCGGTCGCGGGGCTTCTGTGGCTGGTGGATTCCGTGATGGACCGGGCGGACATGTGGGTCTGGCTCGCGAACGTCTACACGGGACTCGACACGGCGTGGTCGGTGCTCGCCGCGGTGGTGCCGGTTGTCCTGTGTGGACTGCCGGTGGTGTGGGTGCTGGCGGCGGCGTTCGAGGGACGCGACCGCACCCCGGGCGCCGGATGGCTGGTCCGCCCGGAGCGTGATGACGCTGATTCGTGGATTGACGAACGGATGATCTCGAAAGCGTTGGCGCACCTCGGGATTGGGCCGCTCGATCGGTTCTATAAGGACGGTGGCGAACTCGTCTACACCGTAGCCGCCCGCACCGACGGGGACGGTACGTTCGCGCAGATCAGGTTGCCGCTCGGCGTGACCGCCGACATGGTCGCCGCCCGCAGGTCCAAACTGGCCGCGAACCTCGGGCGGGCGTCGCTGGAAACCTGGCCCACCAAGGGAGATGAGGATGGAATCCTTGACCTGTGGGTCGCCGACAAGGGCGTCCTGCGGGGCGGCGCCGGCGACTGGCCACTGGTCCACGATGGACAGGTCGACGTGTTCGAAGGTGTCCCGTTCGGACTGTCCCAACGCGGGCTGGTCATCAACGCCCCGCTGATCGGGGTCAACTGGCTGATCGGCGGTCGGCCCGGACAAGGCAAGTCCGCCGCGCTACGCACACTGTTGCTCGGCGCGGCACTCGACCCCACGGCGGAACTATGGGTGTTCGTGATGGGCGAATCCCCGGATTTCGACCCGTTCGTGCCCCGCTTGTCTCGCTACCGCATGGGGATGGACGACAGCGTGGCCGAGGCGGCGACGCAGGCACTGGCGGACCTGCTGTCCGAAATGGAGCGACGCGGCAAGGTGCTCGGTGAACAGCCGGGCCGACCACCCAAGGTGTCCCGCAAACTCGCCGACCACCGCGTGCTCGGGCTACATCCGTTGGTGTGCGGGATCGACGAGTGTCACGAGCTGTTCCAGCACCCGAAGTTCGGCAAGAAAGCGGCGGAGCTGGCCATCCGGTTGATCAAGCGAGGACGCAAGTACGGCATCACGTTGTTGCTGGCCACCCAATCGCCCACAAAGGACAGCATTCCGCGTGAGGTCACCCGCAACGTGTCCTGTGGCGCCGCGTTCTCCGTCGCCGACCAGGTCGCCAACGACGGCCTACTCGGGTCCGGCAAGTACGCGGCCGGTATCCGCGCTACCGAACTACGCATCAACACCGACAGGGGAACCTGCGTCGCGGTCGGCATCACCGACGAGACATTCGAGCTGGTGCGCACGTTTTATGTTCCGTTCGAGGACGGGGCCGACGACGTCACCCCGGTCATCGCCCGCGCCATGGCGCTGATCGAAGAAGCGGGCCGCGCGATCGAGTCCAGCGCCAGACCGGAGATCGGGGCAGCCGCGCCCGTCGTGGTCGATCACCTTGCCGATATCGCGCACGTGCTCGGCGGGGAACAGCGGGTGCGGACACAGGTGGTCCTGGCCCGGCTGGTCGGGCACAATCCCGGCGAGTACGAGGCATGGACCGCCCGCGACCTGCGCACCGCCTTGCGCGAACACGGCGTCACCACCCGCAAGTCGGGCGGGGCGATGGTCGTGCGCGCCGACGATATCGCCGCTGCAGTCACCCGCCACGCCCGTGACGGAAGGGGCGACAACGGCAGGGAGGCAGGCAGGGAGGCACCAGGGAGTCAGGGAGTTTTCCCTGCCCCCTCCCTACCCCAAACTCCCTGCTCTGACCAGGGGAAACGTAGCTCAGGGAGTCCAGGGACCCACCAGCCGGACAAGCCCGGAGCAGGCCAAAAACGGGGCGTTCCCCGGGACGTGCCGGGGTCCCTCCCTGGCTCCCCCGACGACCGGTCACGGGGAGGTGATCACCCTGACCGCCCGCACCTCCAGTGATCCACAACTGACCAGCACGCGACTCCCACAGAAAGGCAGCGACTATGACCACAACCAGTCGACAGAGCAGGACGGACACGCCCGCAACGATGACCGCTCCCCGGAAGGCAACCCGAACGGCGCCCAGAGCGGCGGTGCGGATGACAGCGGGACACAGCCGGACACCGACCGGTCCCGGTGCGATCGGCAGAGCACCCCCGCGCGAGGGCCGCAACGGGTCGTAGGCCGCTCGGCACCGCGCACGCCGGGTCATCAGGCCAGCGGAGCATCCGGCCGCGCTGCGGGCACATCAACGGCTCACGCGCTCCGTGCCGTCGATGACCCGCGCACCCTTGGGAGAGCCGCTCTCATCGTGCGAGGCGCTCTCGCTCGCCGATACGCGCGACCCGACCGCCACCAGAAAGGCTGATCTTGAAACGCCGGAACCCCAGCAACCGGGCCACACCCCCGTCAGGGTGCCCACGGTTGCCGGGGTTCCGGCATGTCTCCCGGGCTGGCAGGCCCGGCAGTGTCACACGGATTGCCAGTCGATATCTACCCGCCCTGTGTCGAAACCAGTCGTACCCGGCCGCGCACGCCGCACCGTAACCCGGCGGATGAACAGCCGCAGAAACTCCCGTTCCTCGTCCAACGTCATGTCTGGCCACGCCGCGCGCGCGGCGGCAATGTCGATACCGACCCTCGGGGGCGGAAGTTCATTCAACTCGGTGCGTAGCTTCCGTTCGTTCTCAGCAATCCCGCGCCGCGCACTCCGCCACTCGGTGTCGGTCAACTCTCCGGGAGTGGCCCACAGTGCGGCCAAGTCCACGCGTAGTCGATCCAACTTTTCAAGCGCAGCAGTGATTTCCTCGCGCCGCCCGGCGTGCTCATCAGCGGCGATAGCGTCAAGAAACTCTGGCTTGTCCAACTCGGCCCACAAGCGGTCCACCACGTGCTGTTCCAACTCCAGACCGAGGATGCCGATACACCCGCCAGCGGGCTCGCCGTTCGGCCTGCGTTTGTTCGGATGGCACAAGTAGTAGGGCTTCGGCTCCCGCCCCCTCAACTGCTTCATGGAAGCCACCATCGGCGCCTCGCACACTCCGCACACCGCAAGCCCGCCGGTCAGCAGGTAACGACGCCCTGTCGGGTTACCTCGGTGCGCATCGGAGATCGGATAGCTCCACCCATCCTTACGCACCACGCGGCGCGGCTGGGAGAGTTTCAGTTTGCAGGCTTGCCATGTCTGCTCATCGAGGATCGGTTCCCAGTTGCCGCTACCCACGATGCGTCCCTTATGGACTCGCCGACCAGCCACGGTCGGCATAGTCACCATTTGGCGCACCGACTGCGGCCTGAGTTCCCCGCCATGCGCACCACGCAGCCCCCGCGCGCGTAACTCGGCTGCGATGTTCGCCAGAGACCAGCCAGCCAACACCCACTCTGCCGCTTGCCGAATGGCGGCCGCTTCTTCCTCCACCACCACATACGTCTTGATTTTGGCGCCGTCCTCACCCTCGATCACCGCGTGCCGATACCCGAACGCATGACTTCCCGGTGGCTGACCACTGGCCGCGTTCTCCGCAAGCCGGTCATTCACCCGCTGGGTGAGCTTGCGCACCTCCCCAGCCGCGAGCACCGCCTTGATCCCAGCCACGTCATCACGTACCCGCACAATGCCGTCCCGCTTGGTGTGCACCTCGCTGATCCCGGCCGCGTCCAATTCGGCCGCCAGCCGGAACCACTCCACCTCTCGGCGTTCAAGACGGGTCTGCTCGACCGTCCACACATGCACGATTCGCCCCGCCGCTACCCACTCACGGAACCGCTCAAAGTCGGGGCGGTGATCACCCTTGGCAGCCGAGACGCCCTTGTCCTTGAACACCTCGACCGGGACGCCGGGCCAAACCGACGCGGCGTACTCGCGCCCCCAGTCTTCCTGTAGGTCTACCCCTTCGTATGACCCGTCAGGCCGGGGCGAGAGGCGACAATACACAGCAACGCACCTGGTCATAGGCTGATCGTGCGCTGGTTACGTCTCAATGACAACTCCCCGAGGACAAGACCGTCAAGAACCGGGTCCACCTCGACCTCGCCCCGGCGGAGCTGGACCAGCGAGGCGAGGTCGCCCGTCTGGAGGCGCTGGGGGCCACGGTGGTCGAGGAGGACACCGCGGGCCCGTGGATCGTGCTCGCCGATCCCGAGGGCAACGAGTTCTGCGTGCTCCCGGCCAGGTGATCCCCCGGCATCGGCGATGTTTCGTCCCGCGCGGACCGGCAACCCGGCGGACATGACCACCACCGTTGCGGATCTAGTACTGTCCCGGCTTCGCGAATGGGAGGTCGAACAGGTCTTCGGCTATCCCGGCGACGGCATCAACGGTCTCGTCACGGCGTTCGGCGCGGCGGACGACGAACCGCGGTTCATCCAGGCGAGGCACGAGGAGATGGCGGCCTTCCAGGCGGTCGGCTACGCGAAGTTCAGCGGCAGGGCCGGAGTCTGCGCGGCCACCTCCGGACCCGGCGCCATCCATCTGCTCAACGGGCTCTACGACGCCAAACTGGACCACGTTCCGGTGGTGGCGATCGTCGGCCAGACCGCGCGCAGCGCGATGGGCGGGAGCTACCAGCAGGAGGTCGACCTGCAGGCGCTGTACAAGGACGTCGCGAGCGAGTACCTCGTCGAGGTGAACGTCCCCGAGCAGCTGCCGAACGCGATCGACCGGGCGATGCGGACCGCGCTCGCCCAGCGCGCCCCGACCGCGATCATCATCCCCAACGACGTCCAGGAATCCCCCTACCACGCGCCGGAGCACGTGTTCAAGCACGTGCCGTCGAGCCCGCCGTCGCGGCCGAGGGCCCAGGTCGTCCCGCCCACCGAGGACCTCACCCGTGCCGCCGAAGTACTCAACGCCGGGAGCAAGGTCGCGATCCTGGCAGGCCAGGGCGCCCGCAACGCCGTCACCGAACTGCGCGAACTGGCCGAGCGGACCGGCGCGGGAGTCGCGAAGGCGTTGCTGGGCAAGGATGTGCTGCCCGACGACCTGCCGTACGTCACCGGGGCGGTCGGCCTGCTCGGCACGCGCCCGAGCTACGAGCTGATGCGGGACTGCGACACGCTGCTGATCGTCGGGTCGAGCTTCCCGTACTCCCAGTTCCTGCCGGACTTCGGGCAGGCACGCGCGGTGCAGATCGACCTCGACGCGCGGTTCCTCGGTCTGCGTTATCCCACCGAGGTCCCGTTGCTCGGCGACGCGAAGGCGACGCTGGAACGGTTGCTGCCGTTGATCGAACCCAAGACCGATCGCGAGTGGCGGGAGAAGATCGAGGGCGACGTCGCCGGCTGGTGGGAAACCATGTCGCGGCAGGCGATGCTGGAAGCCGAGCCGGTCAACCCGATGCGGATCGTGCACGAGCTGTCCGAGCGGATCCCGGACGACGCGATCGTCACCGCCGACTCCGGCTCGGCCGCGAACTGGTACGCCCGGAACCTCCGGATACGGGGCCGGATGCGCGGATCGCTGTCCGGCACGCTCGCCACCATGGGGCCCGGCGTGCCCTACGCGATCGGCGCGAAGTTCGCCTACCCGGACCGGCCGGTCATCGCGCTCGTCGGCGACGGCGCGATGCAGATGAACGGGCTCGCCGAACTGCTCACGATCGCCCGCTACCGCGAGCGGTGGCCCGACCAGCGCTGTGTGATCTGCGTCTTCCACAACGGGGACCTCAACCAGGTCACCTGGGAGCTGCGGGCGATGGGTGGCGCGCCGAAGTTCGAGGAATCGCAGTCGCTGCCCGAAGTGTCCTATGCGGACTTCGCTCGCGGCATCGGCCTCGGCGGCATCACCGTCGACTCCCCCGACGACCTGGGTGCCGCCTGGGACCAGGCGCTCGCCGGTGGTGTGCCGACGGTACTCGACGTCCATTGCGATCCCGAGGTCCCGCCGATCCCGCCGCACGCGACCTTCGACCAGCTCAAGTCCATGACCGAAGCGGTGCTCAAGGGCGACCCGCACGCGTGGCACCTGATCGTCCAGGGTGCCAAGACGAAGGCGCAGGAGTTCCTGCCCTCCCGCTCCGGCTCCGAACGGGAGGAATGATGACCACCCGGATCCCCGCCCGCATGCAGATTCCCGACGACGGCACCGCGGTGGCCTGTGAACGCTGTGGCTTCCCGACCCTGCGGGTCGCCGAACTCGTCTCCGTCGACGGCACCGTGGTGGGCCGGACGATGGTGTGCACGTCCTGCCGCCGGCTCCTGCGGCCGGAAGGACCGGGCACGGCGAGCGGGACCGACTGAGAGCCGGTCCCGTCCGCCGGGTGCCTCAGCGGCTCCCGATGCCGAGCCGGATGCCGAAATGGTCCAAAGTGGACGGAAGGCGGCCCGGCACCAGCGCGGCGGCGGTGCCTTCCGGGGTGTACTCGGCCTCCTTGAGCAACACGGCCAGCAGCGTCGACGCGGTGAAGAGCACCACGTCCCGGCCGGGGCAGATCCCCGGACCGCCGCTGAAGGGCACCAGCGCGGGATTCCGTTGCGCCCGGCCGTCGAGCCAGATGTCCGGCGCGAAGTCGTCCGCGTACGGCAGGGTTTCGTCGTCACGGTGGAAGAACGGCGTGTAGACGAGGAACGACGTGCCGCCGGGACCCCACGCCGTCTCCGATCGGCTCTCCCGCAACAAGGCGGGCGTGGTCGGCCACAGCCGCACCGATTCCAGCACGCAGGAACGCAGATAGGGCAGCTGGTGGGGTTCGGTGAGGTCGAGGCCCTCGAGTTCGCCGAGCGCGCGCTCGCGCTGGGCGGGATGGGTGGCGAGCAGGGCCAGTGCCCGCAGCGTCACGATCCCGGCGGCGTCGAACGCGAACATCCAGTGTGGCAGCTGGCCGGCAGGATCTGTCTCGGCGTCGGAGGTCTCGGCGAACTTCGCGAGCTCGCCCGCGAGGCTGCCCGGACGGTCGAGGGCGACCTGATGCCGCACCAAAGCGAGGAACCGGTCGCGAGTGCTCTCCTGTTGCCGCCGCGCGTAGGCCCAGTTCGCGTCGAGCCGCAGGTCGTCCAGCAGCGCGGTGATCTCGCGGTCCACGGCGGTGTCACCGCCGAGCGTGATCCGGCGGACGATCGTCCACCAGTGGCGGGTGAACCGGTCGGCGCCGAGTTCGGCCATGCCCTCGGTGATCCGGCCGCCTTCCTCATGGATTATCTTCGCCCACGGCCCCGCGAGGTGGTGCAGTGGGAGGCCGGGTTCGAGCACGGCCTCGTTCAGTTCGCGGCGCTCCTCCCGGCGGCCGCCCTCGGAGATCAGCACACCGTGCGGCTGGAAGTGCCGCAGCGCGGCGTTCTTCTCCGTGGTGTCCGGGCTGAACGGCACCGGCGCGTCGGCGAGCAGCCCGCCGACCTGCGCCGGATCGAGCACGAGACTCAGCGAGCGGCCGGGCACCCGCAGCCGGAGCGGGCCGGCGCCGTACTTGTGCCGCAGCTTCCGCATGAGCCGGATCGCGGGCCGGTCGACGTGGGTCCGGTGGGCGAGCGCCATCATCGCGGGGCGCCGTTTGACGACCCCGATCGCGACCGTCGGCGCGGCGATCTCCGCCGCGACGCGCAGGGTGTCGCCGACCGAGGCCCACACCGGCCGCACCTGTTCGTCCGGAATCGGGATGGCGGGGTCTCCGGGTTCTCCTGGTGTCACCATGATCGCCGGTTACCCGTCGCGGAGGCCGCGGAAACGCGTTTCGGGCGGCGCCCGGCGGGCTACCCGGACGGGACGGCGTGACCGCTCGGGCACGCCAGCCGCCGATCCGAAGGAGGCCGCATGCACCGCGAAAGCGACCGCCATTCGCCCCGGGATGACGACCGGCTCAAGGCCGAGCTGGCCGGGATGCTGCGCGGCAACGGACCGAGCCGCGCCGAGGAATGGCGCGACCCGGAACCGCCCGCCGACGACGATCCGGAGGTTCCGCCGTTCGGCCGGATGGACGCATCGTGACCACCGCCGCCCCCGTGCGGACCTCGTGCCGATACCGCAGGGCGGGCGACTACCTGAGCGCGGCGATGATCCACCTGCGCGACAACACCCTGCTGACCGAACCGCTGCGGCCGGAGCACGTCAAACCCCGCCCGCTCGGCCACTGGGGCACCTGTCCGGGGCTCAACCTCGTCTACAATGGACTGAACGCGCTGATCAGGCTGACCGGGCAGCGCACGCTGCTGGTCACCGGGCCCGGCCACGGCGCACCCGCCATCCACGCGAACCTGTGGCTCGAAGGCACCCACGCGGAGTACGACCCGGCGCTGAGCCGCGACGGCAACGGGCTCGCCGAACTGGTCCGGCGGTTCTCCTGGCCGGGTGGCTTTCCCAGTCACCTCTCCCCCGGCGTTCCCGGCGTGATCCACGAAGGCGGCGAACTGGGGTACGCGCTGGCGACCGCCTTCGGCGCCGTACTCGACGACCCCGGCCTCCTCGTCGCGTGTGTCGTCGGCGATGGCGAGGCGGAGACCGGCCCGACGGCGGCGTCCTGGCACTCGCCGCGGTTCACCGGCTCGCACGACGGCGCCGTCCTGCCGATTTTGCACCTCAACGGCTACAAGATCTCCTCGCCCACGATCTTCGCGTCGATGAGCGACGAGGATCTGGAGCACTACTTCCGCGGCTGTGGCTGGTCGCCGCGGTTCGCCGACGTGCGGCGGTCGGCCGACCCGGACACGCTCTTGACCCAGTCGCTGACAGCCGCCTACCGCGACCTCGGCGCGGACCGCCCGCCGATGCTGATCCTGCGCAGTGACAAGGGGGAAGGCGCGCCGGTGCGGGACACCGGCGGCCGTCCGCTGGCCGGGACGTTCCGGGCGCACCAGGTCCCGCTCAAGCACGTCACCGAAGACGGCGATGAACTGGCGCTGCTCGAAAACTGGCTTCGGTCGTATCATCCGGAAGAGCTGTTCGCCGAGGACGGCTCCCCCGCACCCGACCTGCTCGACGTCCCGCCCGAGGGCGATCTGCGGCTGGGTAAGGTACCGCAGGCGAACGGCGGGCTGCTGCGCACCCCGCTTCCGTTACCCCGCCTCATCACCCACTCCGTGCGAGTGGAGACACCCGGCGCGAGGGACGCGAGCGCGACCGAGGTCGTCGGCGGCTGGCTGGCCGATCTCGTGCGGGCGACCGAGGAACGCCGGGATTTCCGGATCGTCTGCCCGGACGAGCTCGAATCCAACAAGCTCGGCGCGGTCCTCGACGCGACGCCCCGCGCGTTCAGCGGCGACGTCCCCGGGTACGCCGAACACCTCGGCTCCGGCGGGCGCGTCATGGAGGTGCTGTCCGAGCACCTGTGCCAGGGCTGGCTGCAGGGCTACCTGCTCACCGGGCGGCACGGCCTGTTCCCCTGCTACGAGGCCTTCGTGTCCATTGTGGACGGCATGGTCAACCAGTACGCCAAGTTCCTGAAGATGGCGCGGGAAACGCCATGGCGCGCCCCGGTGTCGAGCCTGAACTACCTGCTCACCAGCGACGGCTGGGAACAGGAGCACAACGGCTACAGTCATCAGGGCCCCGGCTTCATCAACACCATGCTCACGAAACGGTCCACAGTGGCCCGCGTGTACCTCCCGCCGGACGCGAACACCGCGCTGGAGACGATCCGCCACTGCCTGCACACCACCGACCTGATCAACGTCGTCGTCGCCGGGAAACAGCCGACCGCGCAGTGGCTCGGCCCCGCCGAGGCAGCCGCGCACTGCCGCGCGGGCGCCGGGATCTGGGACTGGGCGAGCACCGCAGGCGACGAGGATCCCGACGTCGTGCTCGCCTGCGCGGGCACCACTCCGACGGTGGAAACCGTCGCCGCGGCCTGGCTCATCCGCCGCGCGCTGCCCGAGGTCCGGGTCCGCGTGGTCAACGTCGTCGACCTGCTCAGGCTCTGCCCGCCGGATCGGCACCCGCACGGCATGACCGGCGACGCGTTCCACCGGCTCTTCCCCCGTGAGGTCCCGGTGGTCTTCGGCTTCCACGGCTACCCGTCGGCAGTGCACGAGGTACTGCACGGCCGCCCTGGCACCGAGCGGTTCCATGTGCACGGCTATCTCGAAGAGGGCACCACCACGACGCCGTTCGACCTGCTCGCGGGCAACCGGATGACCCGGCACGACCTGGCCGCCGACGCGCTGACCCGCTCCTCGCGGGTCGGCAGGGCCCCCGATGTCGCGCGGGAACTGCTGCGGGAACGGGACGCGCTGCTGGCACTGTCCTATCGCGACGGCCGGGACCCGGAACCGATCACCGGCTGGCGGTGGACGCCGTGAACGTCCTGACCGTCAACGCCGGTTCGTCCAGCCTCCGCGCGCATCTCGTCGACACCGCCGCGGAGAAAGTGCTCGACTCCGCCGAAACCGGCGAGCCCGCGGACACCCGGGAATCCCGTGACGCGCTGGAGAATCTGCTCGACCGGATTCCTGCCGAGCCCGATGCCGTCGCGCACCGGTTCGTGCACGGCGGTGCCACGGTCACCGGTCCGGCGATCGCCGGACCGCGGGTCCGGGCCGCGCTCAACGCCGCTCGCTCCCTGGCCCCGTTGCACCAGCCGCCCGCACTGGCGTTGCTCGACCTGCTCCGCGACCGGCTGCCGAACATCCCGCACGTCGTCTGCCCGGACACGGCGTTCCACAGTGGACTCCCGGAACGCGCGCGGACGTACGCGCTGCCGGAACGCTGGCGGGCTCGCTGGGACCTGCGCCGCTACGGCTTCCACGGGATCTCCTACGGCTGGGCCGTCCGCCGCGCCGCCGAGCTTCTCGGCCGTCCGCTCGAAGAGCTGGACCTGCTCGTGGCCCATCTCGGGGGCGGCTGTTCGGTGTGTGCCGTGCACGGCGGGCGCAGTATGGACACCTCGATGGGGCTGACCCCGCTCGACGGCCCGGCGATGTCGAAACGGTGTGGCTCGGTCGATCCCGGCCTGCTGCTGTGGTTGCTGCGGGACGGCAAACTCGGGCTCGAAGAGCTCGCGCCCGCCTTGCAGACCGAATCCGGGCTGCTCGGCCTGTCCGGGATCTCCGGCGACACCCGCGACCTCGTCCGCGCGGCGAAGGACGGCGACGTCCGCGCCAGCTTCGCGATGGCCGTGTTCGAGCACCAGGTCTCGCGTGCGCTCGCCGGGGTGGCCGCGAGCCTCGACCGGATCGACGCGCTGGTCTTCACCGGCGACATCGGCTGGGACCAGCCCGAGGTCGCGGAGAGTGACGCGGACGGGCTCGGGGTGCTCGGCATCCGCGGCGGGCTCGACACCCGGCGTGACGCCGACGCGGTGATCAGCGGACCGGGCGCCGGCGTCCCGGTGCTCGTCGTCGAATCACGGGAAGAACGCGAACTCGCGGCCCTCGCCGCGCGGGCGGTCGAGGCCAGGGAACACGACGAGCCAAGGAGGGCGACCGGATGACCACCATCAGGACTCCCCGCCGGATCGGGACCGTGGTGCGATACCGGCTGCGCGCCGGCTTCACCGTCGACCGCGGGCTCTCCTGGGCACGCATGGTGCTCGACGAGGACAGCGGTCTCGAACTCGACGGCGAAAGCCTCCGCGTCCGGGTCGGGCACTGGCACGTGCCGATCTGTCTGTCCAATGTGGCCGGTGCGGAGGTCACCGAGGGATGCCTGCCGTCGGAACGCGGCGTCACGGCGTTCCCGGAGGGCCATGGCCTGATCGCGCGCACGACCACCGGGCCGGGTGTCCGTATCCGGTGCCGCGAGCCGGTCCCCGGCGCCGGGCCGTTCGACGGCCTGTGGCATTCGATGGTCACCGTGACCGTCGGCGAACCCGCGCTCGTCGCGGACCTGCTCACCCGGGTCGCGGGTGGACATCGGGCCCTCGCCTGAGGGAAAGGCGGAATCATGATCACGAACGAATCGGGTGGCGGGCCTGTCGTGGTCGGCACCGACGGCTCGCAGTGCGCGCGGCAGGCGGTGACGTGGGCGGCCGGCGAGGCGGCCGCGATGGGCCGCGGGCTGCTGATCGTGCGGGCGGCGCGGGGCCGGTGGCCGCCGCCGGGGGCCGATCTCCTCGCGGCGCCGCTGGCCGGTGCCCCCACGACCCATGATGTCATCCTCGACACGCGGCAGCGGCTGGCCGGCCTCGCCGCCGAAGTCCGGCAGCAGAATCCCGGCACCGTCGTGGAAACCGCGCTGCGGGACGGTCCGCCGGAGGAGGCACTGGTCGCGGTCGCCGAGGACACCGACGCGGCCATGATCGTGCTCGGCGCGTCCGGCTCCGGCGCGTTCGCCCGGCTCCTGCTCGGCTCGACGGCGGCGGAGGTGGCCCGCACCGCGTTCCGGCCGGTCGTCGTCGTGCGGGGTCCCTCGCCCCATCCGGCCAACGCGGGCCCGGTGATGCTCGGCGTCGACGGCTCCGACCAGGGTTCCGCAGCGGCCCGTTTCGCGTTCGCCTTCGCCGAACGGCATCGGCTGGCCGTCCACGCGGTCCACGCGTGGCTGAGCCCCACACTCGGCCCCGCGTTCGGCCCGGCGGGCGAACTCGGCCTGGCCGGACAGACCCCCGGCCTCGCACGGGACGAGCTGAGCGCGGCGGCGACGAAGGCCGTCCATCAGGCACTGCGGCCGTGTACCGAACGGCATCCCGATGTCGAGGTCACACACGAGGTCGTGGAGGACCTGGCGGCGAAGGCGTTGCTGGACCGCTCGGCCGACGCCACCCTGCTGGTGGTCGGCAGCCACGGCGGCGGCGAACTGCGGCGCGTGCTGCTGGGGTCGGTCGGCCACGCGGTGCTCTACCACGCCGACTGCCCGGTGGCCGTCGTCCGGCCGCCGGAGAAGACCGAACCCCCGGACTGAGCGTAGCTCCGGGTGCTGAAGGACGCTTTCAGTGCGTTGGCCGCGCTGAAGGACGCCTTCAGTGCATTGAGCGCACCGAAGGCGTCCTTCAGCACGCGCCGGGGAGCCGCTACGGTCTGGTCCATGATCGTCTCGACCCTCCCCACCTTCCCCGACCCACCACGTCCGCTCCCGGCGCCGGGGCGGGCGCGATGACGAGCGCCGTGCACGTGACGCCGGGCAGCCCGTGCTGGATGGAGCTGGCCACCAGCGATCCCGAGCGCAGCATGCGGTTCTACCAGGCCTTGTTCGGCTGGGACTACCGGCTGCTCCGCGACGGCGCGGGCCAGGACTACCCGGTCGCCGTGCTCGCGGGCGAACCGGTCGCCGGGATCCGCGTCCAGCGTCAGGTCGTGCGGGACTGGACCCCGTACCTGGCGGCGCCCGATCTGGCCGGCACCGCGTACCAGGTGAGCGAACTCGGCGGCACCCTGCTCGAAACCCACCCGCACGTCGTCCCCGGCGTCGGGGCGAAGGCGCTGGCCGACGACCCCGGCGGCGCCACCGTCGGCCTGGCCAGCCCGGCCGCCGACTGGGCGTTCGTCGCGGGCGAGCCGGGAACGCTGGTGTGGCTGGAGTTCGTCACCCACCGCGCCCATCAGGCCGACCGCTTCTACCAGCGATTGTTCGGCTACGAACAACGTCAGTTCGGCGACGGCCGCGACGTCGATTACATGGTCTACACCGCCAACGGCGACTCCGTGCTCGGCCGCGTCCGGATGGCACCCGGCACCCCCGATGACGTCCCGCCCCGCTGGATCGCCCACTTCGCCGTCGACCCCGACCACGGGTTCGACCACACCCTCCACCAGGCCCGCTCGCTCGGCGCCAAACTCCGCTTCCGCCCCTACACCTCCGCGCTCGGCAAGGTCGCCGTCCTGTCCGATCCGCTCGGCACCCGGTTCGCGATCATCGACCCGGCCCTGGCCTCGGACTGGGACTTCCGCTCCGCCGCCGACGACCCCTACGACGACTGATCACCGGCGGAGATCTCGCGTGATCAAGTGGAGATCTCGCGTGATCAAGTGGAGGTCTCGTGTGATCAGGCGGAGATCTCACGTGTTTGAGCGAGATCTCCGTTCAAGCACGCGAACCCGCCGTTCAAGCACGCGAGTTCGCCGTTCGGGCACGGGTGGCGCGGGCGAGGGTGTCGAGTAGCGGGAGCGTGCGGTCCCAGCCGAGGCAGGCGTCGGTGACGCTGAGATCCGGGCGTGGCACACCGGTTCCCGGGTCCTGACGGCCGTCGGAGAGGTAGGACTCGATCATGACGCCGGTCAGCGCGTCGGCGCCGTCGGCGAGCTGACCCGCGAGATCCGCGACGACCAGCGGCTGACGGTTGTGGTCCTTGCCGCTGTTGCCGTGGGAGGCGTCGACCACCACACGCGGAGGCAGGCCCGCCTCGGTCAGCGCGGCGAGGGCCGCGGCGACGCCTGCGCGGTCGTAGTTCGGGGTGTGCCCGCCGCGCAGCACCAGGTGGGTGTCGGCGTTTCCGGTGCTGCGCAAGGTGGTCGGCCGCCCGTCCGGTCCGAGACCGGGGAACGTGTGGGGCAACGCGGCGGCGCGGATGGCGTCGATGGCGGTGCCGACCCGGCCCGAGACGCCGTTCTTCATCCCGACCGGCATCCGCAGCCACGACGCCAGATGGCGGTGCGGCTGGCTGGTGACGGTCCGCGCGCCGACGGCCGCCCAGGTGACGGTGTCCGCGACGTAAGGGGCCAGCAGCGGGTCGACGAACTCGTAGGCCAGCGGCAGCCCGAGCGACGCGACCTCGGCCAGAAACGCCCGTCCGGTCCGCAAACCGGTCGCGATGTCGCCCTCGCCGTCGAGCGCGGGGTCGAGCAGCAGACCGGTCCAGCCGCCGATGGTGCGCGGCTTTTCCAGATACGCGCGCATGACGACGACGAGGTCGTCGGCGTACCGTTCCGCGGCCGCGGCGAGCAGGCCCGCGTACTCCAGCGCCGCACCCGGATGGTGGACGGAACATGGGCCCACCACGACCATCAGCCGCGGGTCGCGTCTGCCGAGCACAGCGGCGACGGTGTCCCGGTGGCGGGTGCTCGCCGCGGCGGCACTGGCGGGCAGCGGGTGCGCGGCCCGGAGTTCGGCGGGGGTGGGCAGGGTGTCGGTCGCGAGGGGCCCGCTCTCCAGGAGCGCGACACGGTTGTCGGGCATTTCAGGAACCTTTCCTGTGCTCGGAACGCACGGTTGCTTCGGCTTTCGCCCGGTGGCGGCGCGGCAGCCTGATCGCGCCCGCGGCGGCGACGAGGCAGAACCCGAGGACCCACCAGAAGGTGCCGGCGAACGCCGTGGAGATGTCCGTCCCCCGCGTGTCGAGCCGGGCCTGCAGGACGACCGCCAGCGTCGCGGTGCCGACCGAGCCGCCGACCGTGTTCAGCAGGTTCAGCGCGCCGGAGGCACGCGGGAGGAAAGCGGGGTCGATCCCGCTGTAGACGATGTTCATCACCGGCGCGCCGATCATCGCGATCCCCGCGCCGCGGGCCAGCAGGGAAAGCGCTATCAGGGCATCCGGCGGCGTGTGCCCGAGTTGCGTGAACACGACCGTGCCGAGGGTGACCAGCCCGATGCCGGTGAGCACCATCGTCCTCGGCGCGACGGTGTCGATCGCGCGGTTGACGAACACCGAGCCCGCCAGCGCGCCGACGCCCTGCGGCGCGAGCAGCAGCCCGGTCTCCCACGCCGTCAGGCCGCGTCCGGTCTGCAAGTACAGCGGCAGCAGGAACATCGTGCCGAAGACACCGGCGCCGAGCACCGCCAGCGCGAGCGCGGCCACCCCGAACGGCGGCCGGGTGAACAGCCTCGGGTCGATCAACGGCGTCCGGCCGGTCCGCAGCCCGTGGACGACGAACGCGGCGAGCATCGCGAGCCCGGCGACGATCGCCACGACGGCCACCGCGAGCGGGACAGCACGGCCGCGGCCGACCTCGGTGAGACCGAAGACCAGCACGGCAAGACCGGGCGAAAGCAGTGCCGCACCCCGGAAATCGAACGGCGCGCGCGGCTGGGACGGCGAAGACACGGGCAGATAGCGCCGAGCGAGGAGGATCGCGGCGACGCCGATCGGCAGGTTGACGTAGAACAGCCACGGCCAGTCGGCGACCGAGAGCACCGCGCCGCCGATGAGCGGGCCGAGCACCGGCGACAGCAGCGGGACCACCGCGACGATGCTGATGATCCGCCCGGTCCGGCTCGGTCCCGCCGCCCGCGCCAGCAACGCCTGCCCGGTCGGCGGCAGCAGCCCGCCGCCCAGCCCCTGGATCACCCGCGCCACCACCAGAGCGGGCACCGACCACGCGAGCGCGCAGAGCACCGAGCCGAGCAGGAAGACGGCCACCGCGACAAGCCAGGTCCGGCGGCCCCCGAACCGGTCCGCCAGCCAGCCCGACGTCGGCACCACAGCGACCACCGCGAGCAGGTAGGCGGTGCTGACCCACTGGATTTCCGTGACGGAAGCGCCGAAATCGTCCGCGAAGGTGTCGATGCCGACCGTGACGATCGTGGCGTCCATGGTCGCCATGAACGTCCCCAGCACCAGGATGAACGCGCTGCGCAGGAGTGCCGGGTCGATTCTCCCGGCACTCGCGCCGCCGGTCACCGCGCGTCCTTCCCGAACCGGGCCAGCCACTCGGCCGTGTCCTCGCCGAGCCGTTCGTCCCGGACCAGTTCCCCGATCACCGCGCGCAGATCCTCGCCCAGCTCACCGAGTTCCGCCGCGGTGAACATCCCGGGCTTGGCGGCGAGCACACCGGTCCAGCCGTCGCCCACCGGCATGATCGTGCACGTCAGCGGGTAATGGGTCGTCTCGCGGAACCGGGTCCCGGTGATCGTCAGTCCCGGCGCGGGTTCGCGCAGGCGCGCCGGGTCCACCGGGTAGTTCTCGAAGACCAGCAGGGTGTCGAACAGCCTCCGGTGCCCGGTGAGGCGCTCGAGGTCGGCCAGGCCGACATGGTGGTGTTCGACGATCGCCTGCTGCCGCCGCTGGAGATCGGTGAGCGCAGCTTCGAGCGTCCCATCCAGCCGGACACGCACCGGGACCGTGTTCGCCACCAGCCCGAGGATCTCCTCGACGCCTTCGACCTCCGGGGTACGTCCGGAAACCATCGTGCCGAAGCAGACGTCCCGGCGCCCCGACCACGCGGCGAGGACCATTGCCCAGGCACCCTGCACCAGGGTGTTCGGTGTCAGCCCCCGTGCGGCGGCGGCCCGGGTGATCCCCTCGACCGTCCGCGCGTCGAAGCCGAGCAGCACCGGGTCCGGAGGTTGTTCTCCCGCACCGGTTCCGCGATCGGTCAGGTAGTCGCCCTCGGGCAGGCCGTCCAGCTCGGCACGCCAGGCTTCGACATCGGCCGTCTGGTCACGAGCCGCCCGCCAGCTCAGGTAGCGCGTGAACGGGACCGGCGCCGGGAGGTCCGGCGTCGTGCCCCGGACCCGTGCCGTGTAGCAGGCGAAGATCTCGGCCAGCATGCGCGGCGCCGACCAGCCGTCGGAAAGCACGTGATGGCTGGTGAGCACGAACTCGGCCCGCCCGGGCTCGCGGCGGATGGCCGTCAGACGTATCGGCGGACCGGCCGCGAGGTCGAACGGCTCCGCGAGGTCCTCGGCCAGCAGCCGCTCGATTTCTCGTTGCCGTGCCCCGGATTCGAGGACCGAGACGTCGATGAACCGGCACTCCGGCCGCACGCCGGCCCGGATGACCTGCACGTGGTCGAGTGGCGCGGACGGGAACGCGGCACCGAGGTTCGGATGCCGGTCGAGCAGATCGGCACCGGCCGCGTGCAACGCGTCGACGTCGAGTGGTCCGTCGATCGAAAACGCCGCCTGCACGGTATACGGGTCGGGGGCTTCCTCGGCCCGTGCCCGGGAATGCCGCAGCATCAATTCCTGAAGCGGGGTCAGCGGCAGGACGTCTTCGACGGCGTAGTCCTGTTCCAGCGCGACGATCGCCGTCTGGTCCAGTGTGGACAGTGGCAGATCCGACGGGGTGAGCCCGGCTCGGTCCCGCGCCGCGGGGTCCGTCGCGAGCCGGGTCAGCGCGCGCTGGAAGAACTCGGCGAGTTGCTCGATCTCGAGGCTTTCGAAGAGCGCCGACGGCCAAGTGAACCGGAGGCCGAGACGTTCGTCGCGAGCCAGTGCGTCGACCATGAGACCGTACGGCAGCGGCAGGGTGTCGCCACCGCCCGAGCCGAGTGGATCGGCGTCCGCCGGGGCCTGCCAGGCGGTCTCACCGGCCGAGGCGGCCGGAAACTGCCCGAGGTAGTTCCAGCTGATCTCCGGCGCCACGGCCAGATCCGGTTCGGCCCCGGCGAGAATACCGTGGCCGAGCCCGTCACCCTGGGCGTGCAGCTGCTCCTTGACAGCCTTCAACGCTTCCGGGAACTCCTTGCCGGACAAGGCTGTTCCGGACAAGCACAATCGGGCGGGATGGACCGCGGTGAACCAGCCGACGGTCTGCGCCAGATCCACCGGACGCGAGCGGTCCGGAGTGTGCGGCGGACGGCCGTGACTCTCCAGCGCGACGAGGAGTTCCGCCGCGCCGCCACGCCACTCCCACACCGCGGTGACGAGCGCGGTGAGCAGGACGGTGTCCGGGGTCGTGCGGTAGGCCGCGGGCAACGTCGTGAGCAGTGTCCGCGTCGCCTCGGCAGCCAGCCGGATCTCGTGGTGGACGGCGGTGGCCGCGGTGTCCCGCACCGGATCGAGCGCGGTCACCGACAACGGACGCGCGGGTGCTTCCGCTATCCGCCGCCAATGCGGCAGTTCGGCACGCCGGGACTCCACGGCCGCGCGCAGCGACCGCGCCCAGCCGAGGAAAGATTCCCCGTGCCGCGGCAACGCAGCCGCCCGCGACTGACCGTCCACAACAGACATCGAGGCGTACGCGTGCGCGACGTCGTCGAGCAGGATCCGCCACGAAACCCCGTCCACCACAAGATGATGCGCGATCAGCACGAGCCGCCCCAACCGCTCCGGCCCGGCGTCCACCCACACCGCCCGCACCAACGGCCCCGCCCACGGATCCAGCCGTTCCCGGGCCTCCGCGATCGCGGCATCGGCCAAGGCGCGCGGATCCCCGGCGCCTCGCGCCACGGTGAGGACGTCCGCGCCGGTGACCTCGCCGACCGGCGGGATGCGGAGCACCGGTTCGGCACCCTCGCCAGGCGTGACGAGGCGGGCGCGAAGGACGTCGTGCCGGGCGAGGATCGCGTCGAGCACGGCCTGCCAGGTCGCGGTGCTCCCGCCCGCCGGAACGCGGATCTCGGTCCACTGGCAGTACCCGCCGGGGGACGTCCCGGCCGCGTCGCACCGGCGCAGCAGGTCGCGCATGACCGGGGTCAGCGGCGCGTCGCCCACCGCGGGAGCCTCGGGAGCGGTCTCGTCGAGCGAGGTGGCACGAGCGGCGATCCCGGCGACGGTGGCGCCTTCGAAGACGTCCCGCGCGGTCAGGCCCAGTCCTTCGCGCCGGGCCCGGGAAACCACCTGGAGCGACACGATGCTGTCGCCACCGATGTCGAAGAAGGCGTCGTCGAGGTTGACGTCGTCCGTGCCGAGCACCGCACGGAAGACGTCGAGCAGAACCGCCTCCGCGTGGGTGGCCGGTTCGCGCGCCTCGGACGCCGTGGTGCCTGGCGCGGGCAGCGCGGCGCGGTCGAGCTTTCCACTGGGACTCAACGGAAGCCGGTCGAGGACGACCAGCGCGGACGGCACCATGTGATCGGGCAGCTCCCCGGCCAGCCGCTCGCGCACCACCGCCGGATCGAACTCGACGCCGTCGGCCGGGATGACGTAGCCGACGAGCCGCCGGTCACCGGGCCGGTCCTCGCGCACGATCACCACGCACGCGCGAACATCCGGATCCCGGGTGAGCACGGTCTCGATCTCCGCGAGCTCGATGCGGAAGCCGCGGATCTTGACCTGATGGTCGGCCCGGCCGAGGAACACCAGCTGTCCGTCCGGCCGCCAGCGCACCAGGTCACCGGTGCGGTACATCCGCTCCCCCGGCGCGCCGAAGGGATCGGCGACGAACGCCTGCGCGGTCAGCCCGGGACGTCCGACGTAGCCGCGTGCCAGGCCCGGACCGGCCAGGTACAGCTCGCCGGTCATGCCGGCGCCCACGGGCAGCAAACCACTGTCCAGCACGTACGCGCGGATGTTCGGGTCGGGCCGTCCGATCGGCAGCGGGCCGGGGTCGTCGGGGTCGTAGTGCCAGGTCACCGCGTTGATCGTGACCTCGGTCGGGCCGTAGGCGTTGAACAGCGCGCGCCGGTCACCCCAGCGACGGGCCAGTTCGGGGTCGAGCCGCTCGGCGCCGACGACGAAGAAGACGTCCTTGTCCACCGTGCGGTCGTCCGGCATCGCGGCCAGGAACGACGGCAGCAGGTTCACCCCGGTGACCCGGTGCTCGACGATGTAGTCGAGCAGTTCGTCACCGGGCACGCGCACCTCCTCGGGCGCGATCACGGACGTCCCGCCGGACAGCAGCGGCACCATCGTCTGCCAGAACGCGACGTCGAAGCTGGTCGACGCGAAGTGCAGGTACCGTTCGCGTTCGGTGACCCCGACGACCTCCTCCTGCAGGGCGATCAGGTCGGGAATTCCCTTGTGCGGCACGGCGACGCCCTTGGGCCGCCCGGTAGTCCCCGAGGTGTAGATGACATACGCCAGCGCGTCCTCGGTGAGGCCGCGGCGCGCCTCCGCCGGATCCGTGTCCCAAGTGGACGGACCGGCGAGCGTGGCCGGATCGTCCAGCCGCAGCACGGGAACCCCGGCGGGCAGCACCGCGAGCGGATCGCCGGTGGTCACCGCCGCGGCCGGGGCGATGTCGCCGATCATGTAGGCCAGGCGATCCTTCGGGTAGCTCGCGTCCATCGGGACGTACACCGCGCCCGCCTTGAGCACCCCGAACAACGCGACCACCATCTCGACGTCGCGGCCGAGCAGGACCGCCACCGGGTCCTCCCGTCGGACCCCGCTCTCGACGAGCTTGTGCGCCACGCGGTTCGACAGCCGGTCCAGTTCTCCGTAGGTCAGTGTCCTTTCGCGACAGACGACCGCTTCCTTGTCGTGGTGACGACGCACCTGGGCGGCGAACTCCGCCAGACAGCTACCGCGTTCCTTCGACGGCACGATCTCGGTACCGGTCCGAAGCAGACTGTCCTGTTCGGACGCTTCGAGCATTGGAATCCGCGCCACCGGCCGCTCCGGATCGGCCACGATCTCCCGGAGCAGCGTGTGCAGCCACCGGCCGTAGTCCCGCACGGTCGCCTCGTCAAGAGCGTGCGGCTGGTAGCCGAGTCCGATCGTGATCTCGTCCTCGGGGATCACGATCACGGTCAGCGGATAGTGCGTGGCGTCGACGATGTCCACGCCGGTCAGCTCCAGTCCCGGCGCGAGCACGGTGCGATTCCGGCTCGACAGCGGGAAGTTCTCCATCACCAGCATCGTGTCGAACAGCTCGCCGGCGCCCACGGCCCGCTGGATGTCCGGGAGGCCGACCTGGTGGTGCTCGGCCAGCGCGACGCTGTCGGCGTGGACGGCGGCCAGCAGCTCGGCCGCCGTTCCGGACGGGGACTGCCGGACGCGGACCGGGATCGTGGTGCCGAGCTGGCCGATCATCGTCTCGACGCCGTCGACCTCGTCCGGCCGCCCCGAAACGGGACAGCCGAAGACGACGTCGTGCCGTCCGGTGAGCCTGCCGAGCAGCAGGCCCCACGCGGTCTGCAGCACGGTGGTCAGGGTGATCCCACGATCACGGGCGAACGCGCGCAGCCGGTCGCTGAACTGTCCGCCGAGCCCGATCGACACACGCTCGGGCCGGTCCACCTGCGCACTCCCCGTCGTGAGCCGGGTTCCCTCGTCGATCCCGGCCAGCGCGTCACGCCAGGTCTTCAGCGACGCCTCGCGGTCGCGGCCGCTCAACCAGCGGTGGAATTCACCGGTGGAGGTCGCCTCCGGCGCGACCGGGCCGCCGCCGAGTTCGGCGTAGAGGGCCAGCAGCGTCCGGCCGACGAGCGGCATCGACCAGCCGTCGAGCAGCGCGTGATGATTGGTGAGCACCAGCCGGTGTTCGCCCGGTGCGAAGGTGCAGAGCAGGAACCGGATCAGCGGGGGCTCCCCCGGATCGAACGGCCGCTTCAACTCCGCCCGGGTTCGCGCGGCGAACAGACCTTCGCGGTCTTCCGGTGCGGTGGCGGAGAGATCGGCCTCCTGCCAGTCGAGGAGGACGTCCTCGGGGACCACCTGGACGACCTCGCCGGACGTCGTCGTGGCGAGGTGGATCCGCAGCGACGGGACGCGCCGCAGCAGTTCCCGTGCCGCGTCGGCCATCCTCGCCGAATCGACGTCACCGGCCAGGAATGTCACCGCTTGGACCACGTAGACGTCGGTGTCCTCGTCACCGCGTACCAGGCTGTGGAAGGACAAACCGACCTGCAGCGGCGTCGCGGGCCAGACGTCAGCGACGCGGCGAGTGCGTTCGAGGGCATCGATGGTGGCCTGGTCGAGTTCGGCCAGCGGCAGATCCGACGGCGTGAGACCACCGCCGTCCGGCCCGATCCGCGCCGCGTGCGCGGCCAGCGCGTTCAGCGCCGCCTTCCACGCGGCTTGCAGGTCCGTCACGGTCTCGGCGTCCAGCACCTCACCGGCGGCGGTCCATTCGACAGCGAGCCGGGGCGCGCCCTCTTCGTGCACGAAGCAGTTGAGGGCCAGCACTTGTTCGAGAGCCTTACCCGCCGGTTCGAGCACCGCGAAGGCGTTCCGTTCCGGGAGCCGCCAGCCGGTGCCGGGCAGCGGCGTGAACCGGCCGAGGTAGTTCAGCAGGACTTCCGGCGCCGCGAACTCACCCCGCGTCGCCGGGTCCAGATACCGCAGCACGCCGTAACCCATGCCCTCGTCAGGGGTGTTTCGCTTGGCCTCCTTGACCGCGCGCACCAGCCGTCCGGCGGCATCACCGCCAGCGAGCGCGTCATCGAGGTCCATTGTGGACGAAATCGCGTCCGCCGGCGCACGGACCGGGTACTCGCTGGTGAACCAGCCAACGGTGCGGGAGAGATCGGTTCCCGGAGCGATTTGCGTCCTTCCGTGGCTCTCCATGGTGACCGTGACAGCGTCCTCAGTGGACCGTCCCCGGCTGTGCAGCGCCAGGACCAGTGCGGCGAGCAGCACCTCGTCGACACCCGCACGGTACGCCGACGGCAAAGTCGTGAGCAGTGCTTCGGTCACCTCGGGCGTGGCCATGGTCGTCGACCGGCGGGCGGTCGCCACGGTGTCCCTCGCCGGGTCCAGTGCTCGGCTCATCAGGCCAGGCGACGCGCTCGCCGCGTCGCGCCAATGGCGGAGTTCACCCCGCCGCGCGCCGGTTTCCCCTTGCTCGGCGAGCAAAGTGGCGTGCCGGCGCCACGACGTTCCCACCGGGGCGAGTTCCGCTGCCCTACCGCTGCAGGCCGCGTGCAGGTCGGGCAGCAGCACCCGCCACGACACTCCGTCGACGACGAGATGGTGGATGACCACGACCAGGCGATCCGGCTCATCTTCACCGGTCCGGACCAGCGCGACCCGCAGCAACTCCCCGGAGCGCGGGTCCAAAGTGGCCGCCAAGCGCTCGGCCACCGCGTCGACGTCTTCGCCGTGCACCTCGTTGACGACGTCGGCGGCGGACACCATCCCCTGTGGACGGACGACCAGTTCGCCCGTTACTTGTAACCGCAACGCGTCGTGCCGGTCCAGGATCGTTCCTACGCCCGCGACGAGGTCGTCCAACGCCAGGTCGTCCACCCTCAGCGCCGTCCACTGCGCGTACCCTGCCACGACATCGATGTCCGGATGCGGGTCGAGCAGGCCACGGACGATCGGCGGCGCCGGTACCGGGCCGGTGGGATCGTCGGGAAGCACGTCGGGAATGTCCTCGATCTCCTTGCCCGCCGCGGCGAGGGAAGCGAGACTCCGCCGGGCGAGGAGATCCCGCGGCCGCAGTTCGAGACCACGCGCCCGTAGCCTGCTGCTCACGCTGATCGCGGTGATGCTGTCCCCGCCGAGCGCGAAGAAGTCGTCGTCCACGCCGACCCGGTCGAGGCCGAACACCTCGGCGACGGCCTCGCAGAGCATCCGTTCCCGTTCGGTGCTCGCGGTCCGTCCGCCGCTCTCGACGCGCGGGACAGGCAGGGCGGTGCGATCCAGTTTTCCGTTGACCGTCAAGGGAAGTTCGTCGAGCACCAGCACCGCGGCCGGGATCAGGTGTTCGGGGAGCCACTCGGCGAGGGTGTCCCGCACCGCATCCGGGGTGACCGGCGAACCGGCGGACATCGCGGGCACGACGTAGCCGATCAGCCTCGCCCTGCCCGCGCCGGTGCTGACCACAGCCGCGGCCACGGCCACGCCGGGCACCGCGGCCAGCGCCGCTTCGACCTCCCCGATCTCCACGCGGTAGCCGCGGATCTTGACCTGCCCGTCGTCGCGTCCCAGGTATTCGAGGCCCCGCCCCGGCACCCACCGGGCCAGATCGCCCGTGCGGTACATCCGCTCCCCCGGCCCCGCGAACGGGTCGGCGACGAACCGCTCGGCGGTGACGCCCGGCCGGTTCAGGTAGCCACGGGCCAGCTGCGGCCCGGCCAGATACAGCTCACCCCGGGCGCCGTGCGGCACCGGCCGCAGCGCGCTGTCGAGCAGGTAGACGCGGCTCCCCGCGAGCGGCAGTCCGATCGTCGGCTCCCCGCCGTCGATCCGCGCGAACGTGCCATCCACAGTGGACTCTGTTGGCCCGTACAGATTGCGAGCCGGGACGCCGGAGGCGACGACCCGCTGCCACAACGCCCGCGGCGTGGCTTCGCCGCCGAGCACCAGCAACGACGGCCGGTGGGCTGCGGTGAGCAGGCCCGCGTCGACGAGCGGGGCGGCCATCGACGGAGTGGTGTCGACGACGTCGATCCGGTCCCGGGCGAACGCGTCGAGCAGCGCGTCGGCGTCGCGGGTGACTTCGGATCCGTAGAGGTGGAGTTCGTGACCGCAGAGCAGCCACAGCAGTTGGTCGAGCGAGGAGTCGAAGGCGAACGAATAGGTGTGCGCGGCACGAAGCCGCCTCCCCGCGGCGGCTTCCGTTTCGGCGACGAGGGTCGAACGGTGGTGGTGCACCAGGTTCGCCAGCGCGCCGACCCTGCCGAGGACTCCCTTGGGGCGGCCCGTCGAACCCGAGGTGTAGATGACGTAGGCGAGGTGTTCGGGATGACGCGGCGCGGCGAGTTCGGCCACGGCCAGCGGTCTATCGTCCATTGTGGACAGTTCGACGACCGTGCCGGGCGCGTCCAGGCACAGCCTTGGCACGTCGCCGAAGACGTCGTCGGCCGATGGCTCGGTGGCTTCGGTGGTCAGCGCGAGCGCGGGCCGGGCGTCGGCGACCAGCTCCCGTTGCCGGGCGGCCGGATGCGCGGTGTCCAGCGGAAGGTACGCCGCGCCCGCGTCGAGCACCGCGAGCAGCGCCACGACCAGCTCGGCCGACCGGGGCGCCGCGAGCGCCACCACGTCGTCCGGCCCGATCCCGCGCGCCCGCAGCGCGCGGGCCAGCCGGTGCACCCGTCCAGCGAGTTCCTCAGTGGACAGTCGTTCTTCCCTGTGCACCAGGGAGATCGCGTCCGGTTGCACGGCGGCCAGCTCCGCCAGCAATGCCGGGACGTCGCGAGGTGTGCCGGGCAACGCGGGCGGAGACCAGCTCGCCAGCAGTTCGGCGCGTTCCCCTGCTTCGAGCAACTCGACCTGTCCGACGGCGGGAGCGTCCGGCCCGGTCAGCGCCACGAGAAGCCGGCGCAGCACGGCCAGTTTGCGGTCGACCCCGGCCTGATCGTGGGTGCGGGCGTCGACCTCGAACCCGAGCAACAGCCCGCCGTCGCGGGTCGGCAGCACGCTCAGCCCCATGTCCTCCGGCGGCCCGCCCGCGACGTTGCGCATCACGCCGGTCGCCCCGGCGAAGTCGAGGGTGAGGTCGAACGCCTTGAGGTTGACGCCCCGGCCGTGCAGCAACGCGCCCGCGCCGGGTACGGCCAGGTCCTGCGGCAGATTCTCGCCCCGGTAACGCTGATGGGCGCGCATCTCCCGCATCGCCCCAGCGATGCGACGGCTCAGCTCGCCCAGCCGGTCACCACCGCGCACGCCCACCCGCAGCGGCAGCACGTTGACCGCCATCGCGGGCGTCCGCAGTTCGGCCGACCCCGTGCGGCACATCAGCGGCAACGCGCAGATGACGTCCGTGTCGCCCTGGACGCGGTGCAGGAAAGCGACGTAACAGGCGATCAGGGCTTCACCCCAGGTGACGCCCTCCCGTTCGGCAGCGGCGCGCAGCCACGTGACCTCCTCGGGCGGGACGACCGCGCGGGCGGTCAGCGTGTCCTCCGGCGGTCCCGCCGCGGAATCTCCGTCGCCCAGTTCCGGCAGCGGCGTGAGCCGATCACGCCAATACGCGCGATCGCGTTCGCACTGCTCGCTTTCCCGGTAAACGCGATCGGATTCGACGACGTCCGCGAAGCGCCCGAACGGCGACGGCGCCACCTCGGTGCCTCGCACCAGCGCGGTGTAGTGCGCGGCGGTCCGGCGGGCCAGCATCGCGGCCGAGTAGCCGTCGAACACCAGATGGTGGCCGAGCAGGGTGTACCAGACCTCGCGGTCGGACAGCCGGATCACCGTCTGGGAGTACAGTTTCCGGTCGGCCATGTCGCGGCAGGCGTCGGCGAGCCGGAGCCGTTCGGCCGCCACGAACGCCTCCGCGACCTCGCGCGGATCGGTCTCGGCACGCAGATCGACGACGTCCGGCAGTTCCGCCCGCGCGTCGCCGATCACCTGACGTGGGCCTTCCGGCGTGTCGAAAACGCGCAGCCGCAACGACTCCGCCTCGTCCACAGTGGATGCAATTGCCTTGGCCAGCGCCTCGACGTCCACCGGCTCGGCCCCGGACACCTCCACGACGTCGCCGACCACGTAGAACCGCGAGTCCGGCTCCAGCCGCTGCGCGTTCCAGATGCCGAGCTGGGCGCCGGTGAGAGGCAGTGAGGTCAAGGGAGGCTCCTGAAGAGGTCTGCGATTCACGGGCACGCGTCGAGGTCCGGGACCACCATGGGTGTGCCCGTGACCGGATCCGGCACCACCACACACGGCAGGTCGAAGACCTCCTTGAGCAACGCCTCGTCCACAATGGACGAGGCGGCGCCCTCTGCGACGACGCGGCCGTCCTTCATCGCCACCAGGTGATCGGCGTACCGGCAGGCCTGGTTGATGTCGTGCAGGACCGCGACGATGGTGCGGCCTTCGTCACGCAGCCGCGCGAGCAGGGCCAGCAGCTGGTACTGGTGCGTGATGTCGAGGAACGACGTGGGCTCGTCGAGCAGCAGGTACGGCGTCTCCTGGGCCAGCACCATCGCGATCCACACCCGCTGCCGCTGACCGCCGGACAGCTCGTGCACGCCCCGTCCGGCGAGATCGGCGACACCCGCGGCTTCCATAGCCCCGGTCACCGCCCGTTCGTCCACTTCGGACCAGGCGGCAAGCAGCGACTGGTGCGGGAAGCGCCCGCGCGCGACGAGCTGGCGGACCCTGATGTTCTCCGGGGCCACCGGATCCTGCGGCAGGAAGCCGAGTTCGCGTGCCAGCGCCTTGGTCGGGTACGCGCCCACCTCGCGGTCGTCGAACCGCACGGCCCCCTCCGCCGGGCGCAGCAGGCGGACGAACGCCCGCAGCAGTGTCGACTTCCCGCAGGCGTTGGGGCCCACGATCGCGGTGAAGGCGCCATCGGGAATGTCGAGACTCAGCCGGGTCGACACCACTCGCTCGCCGTAGCGCAGTGTCAGCTCCCGCGCCACCAGCCGAGCACTAGTCCCCTCGCTCACGAACGCCTCACTTCCTTGGTCAGCAACCAGATCAGGTAACAGCCGCCGATCGCGGCGCTGACCACGCCGACCGGGAGCGACACCGGCGCCAGCAGCATCTGCGCAATCAGGTCGGCGCCCTGCAACAGCACCGCGCCGGTCAGCGCGGCCGGGAGCAGCGGCACCCCGGGCGCCTTGGCCAGCCTGCGGCCGATCTGCGGCGCGGCCAGCGCGATGAACACGATCGGCCCGGCCACGGCGGTCACCGTCGCCGTGCAGCCGACACCGACGAGCACCATCAGCAGCCGCAGCCCGCCGAGGCCGACGCCGCTGGTCACCGCGAGGTCGTCGCCGAGGGCGGCCTGGTGCATGGCGTGCGACCGGGTCGTGATCACGACCAGCAGCACGGCGATGATCGCGAACGGCAGTACCACCTTCGGCCAGCCGATCCCGTTGAGCGAGCCCGCGTGCCAGCCCACCGCCGCGATCGCGACGTCGAGATCGGCGCGCAGCACGATCCAGGAGTTGAGCGCGGTGATCATCGCGTTCATCGCGACCCCGATCACCACCAGCCGCAGCCCGGACAGCCCGCCCCGCATCGACAGCAGGTAGATCACGGCCGCCACCAGCAGCCCGCCCAGCACCGAGCTCAGCGCCAGCGTTCCGGCCGCCCCGCCCAGTACGGTCAGCGCGACGAGCGCGCCGGTGTAGGCACCGGCGTCGAGGCCGATGACGTCCGGGCTGCCCATCGGATTCCGGGTCAGGTTCTGGAAAATCGCCCCGGCCACGCCCAGCGCCGCACCGAAGACGAGCCCGGCCAGCACGCGCGGCAACCGCCAGTCCCGGATGACGACGACCGAGTCGCCGTACCCGCCGAGCGCGGCGAACACCTCGCCGGGATTCGCCCACGATGCGCCGAAACACAGGCCGAGCAGCCCGAGCCCGAGCATCACCACGACCAGCGACGCCGCCAGTACGAGCGTCCGCCGCTCGGCCCGGATCGCGGCCCCGCGCCACACGACGACGTTCACGGCCGTTTTCCCAGCGGTTTTCACAGCGGTCTTCACAGTGCCGCCACCCCGTACTTCCGCACGGCCCAGATGAGCGCCGGGGCACCGAGGAACGCGGTCACGATCGCGACCGGCACCTCGCCGGTCGGCAGCAGCACCCGCGAACCGACGTCGGCCACGAGCAGCAGGATCGGCGCCAGGACCATCGTGTAGGCCAGCAGCCACGGCACCGAACCCGTGGCGAGACGGCGGGCCAGATGCGGGACGATCAGGCCCACGAACAAAATCGGACCCGCTACCGCCGTCGCCGCGCCGGTGAGCGCGGTGATCAGGACGAGCGTGGTGAGCCGCACCCGCGCGACGTTCGTGCCCAGCGTGTGCGCGACCGTCTCGCCGAGCGCGACGGCGTTGAGCGACCGGCTCAGCAGCAGGGCCCCGATCAGCGCGACGCCGATCACCACCATCGGCAGCAGCACCGGCGCCTGCTCACGCCCCGCCAGCGAACCGACCGACCAGAAGCGGTACTGGTCGAGGACGTCGGGGAACATCAGCCGCATCCCGAGCGTGAGCCCGTTCAGCACCGCCGTGAGCGCCACCCCGGAGAGCACCAGCCGCAGCGGCGACTGGCGGCCGACCGAGTAGACCAGCAACGCGGCCAGCACAGAACCCACCACGGCGAACCCGAGCTGCCCGGCCTGCGACGCCGCCGCGCCGAGCGCGGATCCCAGGGTGACCGCGAACCCCGCGCCCGAGGTCGCCCCGAGGATGCCGGGTTCGGCGAGCGGATTGCGCGACAACGTCTGGATCAGCGCGCCCGCGACGCCCAGCGCGGCGCCGACGGCGATAGCGAGCAACGCGCGCGGCGCGCGGACGTCGCGGACGATCGTCTGGTCACTCGAACCGTCGAAGGCGACGAGCGCGCGCACGACCTCGCCCGGTGCGACGGCGTGGGCGCCGATGCCGATGCTGACCACGGCCACCACCCCGAGCGCCACCAGGGCGACGATCAGGACGGTGGTCCGCTTGACGCCGGGAGCCGCTGTGGTACCCGCCGGCCGCGTGACCGTCACTTCGCCAGCAGCGGCGCGAACGCCTTGTCGACCGCGTCCAGGGTCATCATGGCGCCCTTGTAGGTGGCGGCCTCGGTGTAGCGGAACGGGTAGACCTTCCCGGCCTTCACCGCGGGCAGGTTCTTCCACAGTGGAGAGTCCAGAACGTACTGGACGGCGGGCGGGACAGAGCCGTCGGCCTTGACCGAGTAGGTGATCGCGTCGGCCTCGGCGAACGCGGTCGGCAGTTCCTCGATGGACGGGTACTCGCTGACGTCCTTCGAACCGCCGCCCTTCTTCTTGACCTGGCCGTAGTAGTTCGCGCCGGCGTCCTGGGCGATGTTGGTGCCCCACGAGCCGTTGAACTCGCGCTGGAAGTTGCCCTTCGCGACCTCGCCGTACGCGCCGACGTGGCCGAGCTTCAGCTGCGGCAGCACGGCCTTGTACTTGGCGGCGAGCTGGTCGGCCTTGGCCTTGTACTCGGCCTGGGTGCGGTCGAAGTTCGCCAGCGCGCCGGCGGCGTCGGCCTGGCGGCGGGACAGGTCACGCCAGGCGGACGGGACCGTCGGCCCGATCGCCACCACCGGCGCCACGGCCTTGAGCCGGTTGACGTCGATGTCCTTCAGCACCGGCGCGGGCACGCCGATGACGATGAGGTCGGGTTTGGCGTTCGCGATGGCCTCGTAGTTCGTCTCTGCCGCCTGCTCCCCCGCGACCTTCTTGAGGCCGTCGTAGGTCGCCTTGTCCTGCGGACTCATCAGCGGGATTCCCCGCGCCCACGTCGAAATCCCGACCAGCGGCGCGCCGGCTTCGATCAGCGCGGGCACCGCGTAGCCGGTGGCGACGACGCGCTGCGGCTTGGCCGGGATGGTGATCTGGCCGTTGTCCGCGGCGAAGACCCGCGTCCCGCCCTCGGCCGCGGGGGCACCGTTCGACGCGCAGCCGGTGACGGCCACGGTGAGCGACAGCGCCAAGGCGCCGAGGAGACGGAGTGAACGGCCAGCACGCATAGGTAGTTCCTTTGTAGACACAGTCTTTGTGAATTTGTCCTCAGTGGACGGTTGTTCAGTGGTCATGGTGTTCCTCGTGCTCGTCGTCGAAGTCGGCGACGCCGCGCTTCCAGTAGCCGGTGATGTCGTGATCGTCCTTGGCCAGGCGCAGTTCGTCGCGCACCCAGCGGCGCAACGGCTTGAGCTGCCCTGCCTCGCCGGCGATCCAGACGTAGACCCGCTCGCCCTCGGGCACGGTGACGCCGCGGACGGTGCGTTCCAGCTGATCGCCGGTGCCCGGCGGCCTGCCACCGCTGTGCAGCCAGTGCACTTCGACGTCCTCGGGCGCGGAAAGCTCGATCTCGCAAGAGGAATCGGGGACCTCGACGAACGCCCAGCCCGCCGCGGTGCGCGGCAGTTCCTCGAGCCAGCGCGCGATCGCGGGCAAGGCCGTGATGTCGCCCGCGAGCAGGTAGCGGTCGTAACTGTGCGGGACGATCAGCCCGCCGGGCGGCCCCGCGACATGAACGACCTCTCCCGGCTCGACGGCTCGTGCCCAGTCCGCGCCGAGACCGCCGTCGTGCAGCGCGACGTCGATGTCGAGTTCACCGGACGCCGCGTCGTAACGGCGCACCGTGTACTCCCGTGAAGTCGGCGACGGACGCGGCCAGCGCAGCATCTGCCCGTCCTGCTCCGGAAGCCGGAGCGTCCCGTCGGGTTCGGGGAAGAGCAGTTTGACGTGCTCGTCCGGCGAATGCGCCTCGAACCCCTCGAGGCCGGAACCGCCCAGGGTGACCCGCACGAGCCCCGCGCCCACCATCGTGGTGCGCAGGACCTCGGCCGCGCGGATCCGGATCGGATACCCCACTTTCTCGGCGCTCGTGCCCTCCCGGACCTCCGCGATCCGCTCGTGGTGCCGATGCCGGTGATCGACGCGGCTCACGGCTTCTCCCCCGCCAGCAACGCCGTCCAGTGCCCGAGTTCGGGCCGCTCGGCCAGATCCGGGAACTCCAGCCCGGTCGCCCCCGCCGCGCGCCACCGTTCGATGAGGCTCATGATCCGCACCGAGTCCAGCCCGCGGTCGAGCAGGTTCTCGTCGGCGGAGACCTCGGCGGGATCGCAGCCGAGCAGACCGGCGATGTCGGCGCGGACGCGGTCGGCGGTCAGTGCGGGCGTGTCGCTCATCGGGGTGCTCCTGCGGGGATCGGCGCCGTCAGCGCGGCCAGCGCGACGGCGGTGGTGGTGACGGCACCGCAGCGCTGCGCGACGTACTCGCAGGCCTGGTCGTGCCGCTCCCGGGAAAAATCGGCGACGGCGTCGGCGACCAGGAACGGCCGGACGTCGCGCATGAACGCCTCGACGGCGGTCGCCTGGCAGCCGATGTGCGCGTAGACACCGGTGATCAGCAGCTGGTCGCGCCCCCGCGCGGCGAGCTGTTCGGCGAACGCGCTGCGCTGGAACGCGCTGTAGCGCCACTTGGCCACCACGGTGTCGCCCTCGGCCGGGGCGAGTTCGTCGACGATGTCCGCGGCGCGCGGGTCGGCGTCGATCACCGCGCCGATCCCGTCGCCCCAGAACTCGGTCAGCAGGCCGCGGTCGGGAGCGTCCTGACGGCCCGGCTGCGCGGTGTAGAACACCGGGATCGCCCGCTCGCGGCACGCCGCGATCAGCGCCGCGATGTTCGCCGTCACCTCGGGCACCGGCGCGCCCGCGTACGGGGCGAGGAAATACCGCTGCATGTCGTGGACCAGCAGCGCCGCCCGCGCCGGGTCGGGCGACCAGCCCACCCGACCCGCGGGCAGCTCCGCCGCGTCCGGCAGCGGATACGGCCGGATTTCCGGCAGGGACACGGACATCACCCCTTCTCGGCGAGGGCGGCCAGTGCCGCCCGCAGTTCGCGTTTGCTGGTCTTGCCGACGCCGGTCACCGGGAACACGTCGACGACGAGGACGAGATCGGGCACCTTGAACGCCGCCACGCCCCGTTCCCGGACGAAGCGGCGCAGCTCGGGCGCCGTGGGCGCGGAATCCGCGGTGGGCACCACGTAGGCGCAGGTCCGCTCGCCCAGATACTCGTCGGGCACGCCGACGACGGCCGCGTCGAGCACGCCGGGGTGAGCCATCAGGTGGTTCTCGACCTCTTCGGCCGCCAGCTTCTCGCCGCCCCGGTTGATCTGTTCCTTCGTCCGGCCGACGACCTCGACGTGCCCGGTCGGCCCGCGCCGCACCAGGTCGCCGGTCCGGTAGAACCCGTCCGCGGTGAACGCCGTCGCGTTGTGCGCGGCCGCGCGGTAGTAGCCGCGGATCGTGTAGGGCCCGCGGGTCAGCAACGCGCCGATTTCCCCTGGTGCCACCACGTCGTCGGAGGTCGCCGCCGGGTTGTCCGGGTCGACGACGCGGATTTCGTCGTCGGGCGAGATCGGACGTCCTTGCGTGCCAAGGACGAGTTCGTCGGGATCGTCGAGCCGGGTGTAGCAGACCAGGCCCTCGGCCATCCCGAACACCTGCTGCAGGCGGCAGCCCAGCGCGGGCCCGATCCGCTCGGCCAGCTCCCGGCCGCATTTGGCACCCCCGACGAGCAGAGTGTCCAAACTGGACAGATCGCGCCCGGTGCGCGCGGCGGCCTGGACCCAGGCGGCGGCCAGCGGCGGCACGACACCGGTGATCGTCACCCGCTCGGACTCGATCAGCCGGAACACGGTGTCCGGATCGGGCCGGGGGGCCAGCACACTCGCCGCGCCCGCGTGCAGCGCGCCGAGCACACCCGGCGAGCTGAGCGGGTAGTTGTGCGAGACCGGCAACGCGGCCAGGTACACGCTTTCCGGGCGCAGCGCGCAGATGCGCGCGCTTTCCCGGACGCTGTAGAGGTAATCGTCGTGCGTGCGCGGGATGAGCTTCGGCAGCCCGGTGCTCCCGCCGGACAGCTGCAGGAACGCGACGCCCTCCGGATCGGGGTCGGGCAGCTCGCGGGGCGCGGTCGCGGCGAGGTCGTCGAACTCCGTGGACCCGACGATCAGTACCTGCCGCACCGAATCCACGTCAGCCGCGACAGCACGCGCGGTCGCCGCGTGGTCGTGCCGTTCGTGCTCCGCGACGGTGATGATCGCGGCCGCCTCGGTCTGTGTGGCGAAATGCCGGAGTTCGCTGTCCCGGTGCGCGGGCAGGGCGAACACCGGCCACGCGCCCGCACGCCACAACCCGAACACGACCGGCATGAAGTCCGGGATGGTCGGCAACTGCAGAACCACGCGATCACCCGGCACGATCCCCGACTCGGCGAGGCCTGCCGCGATCCGGTGCGCGCGCTCGTCCAGTTCGGCGAAGGTCCAGCGTTCGAGCCGCCCGGCGCGCTCCCCCACGACCGCGGTGCGTTCGGCGTAGGCGGCCGTCACCGAAGTCAGCAGCGCGCCGAAGGTCTGTCCCCGCCAATACCCGGACGCGCGATACCGAGCGGCGATCTCGGGCGGCCAGGCCACGTGATCCGGACCCGAGTTCACGCCACACCCTCCAGCCCGAGAGCACGCAGGAGCGTACGGAATTTCGCGCTTGTTTCGGCGAGTTCGGCCTCCGGGTCCGAGCCGGCGACGATCCCGGCGCCGGCGAAAAGCCGGACCGTGCGGTCGCACACCTCGGCGCTGCGGATGGTCACCGCCCATTCGCCATCACCGTCCACATCGGACCAGCCGACCAACCCCGCGTAGTACCCGCGGTCCTCCGGTTCCAGTTCCGCGATCGCGGCGTAGGCGGGCGCGGCAGGCACGCCGCACACGGCGGGCGTCGGATGCAGGGCTTCGGCCAGCGCCAAGGAAGACGACCCGGGATCGGCGGGGTTCTTGAGCCGTCCGGTGATCCGGCTCGACAGGTGCCACATCGTCGGGGTGCCGATCACCTCGGGTTCGGCGGGAACGTCGAGGTCCGCGCAGAACCGGCTCAGCACGTCACCGACCTGTGCCGACACGTGGGCGTGCTCGCGGCGGTCCTTCGCCGACGCCAGCAGCGTCGCGATACGCCGCCGATTCTCGGCATCGTCGGCCGAACGCGGCAGCGATCCCGCCAGCGGATTGGCCACCACCGTGTCGCCGCGCCGGGAGACCAGCAACTCCGGGCTCGCCCCGGTGAGCGTGCGCGTGGCCGGGTCTCCCGCCGCCGTGACGTCGACCGCGAACGCGTACGCGGCCGGGTTCGCCCGCACCAGCCGAGCGAGCAACGACGGTACCGAGACCGGGGCATCGGCCGTCAGCTCCAGGCTGCGGGCGAGCACCACCTTGTCCAGTCCGCCCGCACCGATCAGGTCGAGAGCGCCGCGGACGCCGTCCGCGTACGCCCGTGGCTCGGGCCGCGGCGTCACCGACCACGTCGTCGCCCCGAATCCCTCCGGCGTCTCGCCGGCCGCGGAGCGTTCCGGCGCTCCCGCGCGCCGCACCACGGCCGGGATCACGAGGCCGGCTTCCGCCTCCGGCCGGAACCCGATCGCGCCGGCCACCACCGGTTCGGTGACGCCGAGTGCCGCCGCCTTCCCGAGCGCTTCGGCCGCCGCGCCGGACCAGGACCCCGTCCCCCGCCGGACGGACGCGCGCACGCCGTCGGCCAGCAGCGATCCCCTCGGCGAGGAGAAGTAGAACGAGCCCGGCAGGTAGGCGGCGAGCAGATCGGCCGCCCGGTGTACGGGTCTCGGCCGGACCAACGCGGGTGAAGACACGTCGAGATTCCTTTCGGGCATCGCGAAATCGGGGGACCGGAACGGAAATCACACGTTCAACGACCGAGCGTGACGACTTCCGGCGCGCACGACCGCTCGCGACCGGGGCGCGAAAACCGTTGCCGGACAAGCCTTTCGGACACCGCCACGAAGGTTCGCCCGCCGGGATTCCGCCCCATCGTCCGCTCCCAAGATCGTCAATTGGTTAGGCTAACCTAATTCACAAACGGGACAGAAGTCCACCGTGTCGCGTGCGTGCCAGGTCACAACAGCTACCCGGACAGGCCCCAGGCTCCTGTCTCCGATTAGGTTAACCTAACCAAAGTTCCCAGGGTAGAGAGGTGTTCGAGATGGTGCCGCCGACGCACGAAGACACGGGAATCACGGGCAAGGTCGCCGTGGTGACCGGGGCCGCCCGCGGGATCGGCGCCGCGGTCGTGGCGGGCCTCGTCCGCGAAGGCGCGACTGTCGCCGCGGTGGACATCGACGCCGGCGGCCTCGCGGAATCCGCCGCGCGAATGGGCGAGCGAGTACACCCGTTTCCCGCCGATGTGGGCGATTCCGCGGCCTTCGCGCGGGTCGTCGACGCGGTGGAACGGGATCTCGGGCCGATCGACATCGGCGTCTCGGTGGCCGGGGTGCTGCTGCCGGGTTCGGTCTGCGAAACCACCGACGAGGACTGGGCGAGGACGTTCGCGGTCAACACCACCGGCGTTTTCGTGGTACTGCGCGAGATCGCGCGCCGGATGGTCCCCCGCCGGGCCGGGACACTGGTCACCGTCGCGTCGAACGCCGCCGGGGTGCCCCGGATGGGCATGGGCGCCTACGCCGCGTCCAAGGCCGCCGCGACCATGCTGACCCGCTGCCTCGGGCTCGAGGTCGCCGGACACGGGATCCGCTGCAACGTGGTCGCACCCGGCTCGACCGACACGCCCATGCAGCGTCTACTGTGGACGGACGAGAGCGACGCCGCGCGGGTGATCGCCGGTTCCCCCGACCAGTTCCGTGTCGGCATCCCCCTCGGCCGGATCGCCGATCCCGCCGACATCGCCGACGCCG
This sequence comes from Amycolatopsis sp. NPDC059027, assembly GCF_042739735.1. Taxonomy (NCBI): domain Bacteria; kingdom Bacillati; phylum Actinomycetota; class Actinomycetes; order Pseudonocardiales; family Pseudonocardiaceae; genus Amycolatopsis; species Amycolatopsis sp. NPDC059027. The sequence continues at coordinate 50,120 of NZ_JBHYIK010000009.1, forward strand.
TGCTCTTCCTGGCCTCCCCTCGCGCGCGGCACATCACGATGCAGGAGCTGTACGTCGACGGCGGCGCGACGCTGCGCGCGTGACCGCGCCGTCCCGTCAGGGCGCGGACAGCACACGCTTGTGCAGGGCGGTGACCACCTGGCGTGCGGATTCGAACGCGCCGGCCTGCCATGAGAAGAGGTAGGAGAGCCAATCACCGGAGAAGTAGACCCTGCCCGCGGGCTGGTTGAGCAGCTGGTAGGCCGGGGTACGGAAGGGCGGCATCGTCCACGCGGCCTCGATGTGCGGCACGCGGCGCCAAGCGATCGAGAACGAGCTGGCGAGTTCGGTCCGGAACTTCGCGCCATGGATCTTCGCACCTTGCTCGAGAGCCAGGAGTTCGCGCTCCTTCGGGGAGAGTTTCTCGTACCTCTGGGCGGGGCCTTCGTCGGACTGGTAGCCGACGAGGACGCCGGTACGACCGTGGTGACCGTGGGACGGGTACCAGATCTCGCTGATGTCCAGATCGGTCCAGGTGATACCGCCGTAGATCCGGTGGTCGGTCTCCCACCAGCGGCCCGTGTACTCCAGGCCGATCTTCCCCGCTGCCACCCGGCTGTCGTGGTAGGTGGCGAGCGCCGCCTGTACCTCGGGACCGAGGTTGTGCGGGATCCTGGCCAGCAGATGCGGTGGCAAGGCCGCGATGCAGTAGTCGGCAGTCAGTTCCCGATCGCGGCCGTCCGCCGTGCGGTAGGCGACCGCCACCCCTCGGTCACCGCCGGAGATCCGGCGGACCCGGCTGCCGGTACGGATCCGTTCCCGGCCGATCGCCGCGGCCAGCGCGCACGGGATCCGGTCCATACCGCCGATCGGCTGGAACATGAGCATCGCCTGGTCGTAATCGAGTTCCTCGAAAAAGTAGCGGCCCACCCCGCTGGCGAAGACCTCGGACAGCGACGGCACCGGGCCGAGTACCGTCCCCTCGTTCGCTCCGGCACCGGGATTCACCGAATAACCCCGTCTGCTGCTTCCGGTGTACTGCCGTCCCGTGCCCTTGTCGCCGATCACGCCCCACTCGTGCAGGAAATCGAGCAACCGCTCCTTGTCGGCCGCGGTCAGTTCGGCGTCCAGCGCGCCACGATCGGTCGCCTTGGCGAGCAGCTCGCTGACGTAGCCGTACACATCCGCCTGCGCGGTCCGATGCCGCTGCGGGGCCTTCATCCCGGCGGATTCGTTGTAGCTGTAGGCGTTCGCGTTGGTATTCGTGAAGACCTCGACCGGCACACCCAGCTCGCGGCAGTAGTCGAGGGTGACCATCCACTGCGCGATCCGCGCCGGGCCCGCGTTCAGGTAACCGTCACCGGCGAACTCCGCCACCTGGGTGACACCGCCGAGTTCGGTGTGTTCGGTACCGTTCCGGACCGTGAAGTTCCGTCCGCCGATCCTGTTCCGCGCCTCCAGTACCGTACAGTCGTACCCCGCCTTTCCGAGTTCGTAGGCGCAGGCCAGTCCCGTGATCCCGCCGCCGAGGATCGCGACCTTCGCCGCGGCTCTGCCGGACAGCGTGAAATCCGCTTTTCGTGGTTCCCGATAGGAATCGGCGCGCGCGGTCGGGGCCAGCCCCAGCGCTCCCATCGTCGCGAACATCGTGCCCGCCCCGCCCGCCGCGCCCACCGCGGACAGGAACCGTCTTCTGCTGATCCCGTCGCGCCCCGCACCATCCGTCATCGACGATTCCCCCTTTTACGAATTGCCACGTCGATCGGAGGAGAACATACCGCCGACGCCGAATATCGGTCCAGCGAAAGCAATTTCCGTCGAAAAGTGGGCCGATTGCCGCATCCGGTTCACCGGGAATTGTCGGTGCCGTGTGGTTCCCTTGGCCCATGACGACTTCCGTACTGCACGCCCCGCCCGCCCGCATCCAGCGCCAGGACGTCACGGTGGTGGAGCAGACCACCGCCGACGAACTGCCCCGGATCCGGGAAATCTGGCCGTCGTTCGAGCGGCTGGTCGGGCTGCGTGGGCGCAAGATGTATGCCCGGATCGACGAACGCGCGGGCACCTACACCGTGTGCACGCCGGTCAAGGCGGAGGACCGGCCGGAAAGTCTCGGCCTGCGGACCGGCGTCCTGCCCGGCGGCTGGTACCTGCGCGGCAGGCTCGTCGGCGAACCGGCCACGATCCACGGGCGGATCGGTGCCGGGATGGCCGAACTCCAGGCGGCCGCGGAAGCCGACGAGACGCGGCCGCTCGTCGAGTTCTACCGCAGGCACGACCACATCGAGCTGTGGTTGCCGATCCGGTCAGGACACTAGAACACCTGCCGCAGATCGGCCGCCACCACCAGCGGACCGCGCCACGCGCCCCGGCAGGACCGTTCCCACTCCGCGTCGGTGACCGGTCCGAACGACACGAGATGGGTCAGCACCAGATTGCGCACCTTCGCCTCCAGTGCCACGTTCGCGACCTGTTCGTTCGTGGTGTGCGAGGCCAGGAGGTGCTCCTTCAGCCGCGTCTCGGTCGGCTGCGCGGCGAGCAGTTTGTCCAGCGACGGCAGGTGAAGCACCTCGTGCACCAGCCAGTCCGCGCCCTGTGCCAGGCGGACGACGGCGTCGAACGGGGTGGTGTCGCCGGAAAACACGACCGAGCCGTACCGGGTGTCGAAGCGGAGCGCGTAGGACTCGGTGACCGGCGGGTGGTTGTTCCGCGCGGCCGTGACCCGCACCAGGTCGTCGCGGTAGACCTCGCCGTCGCCGGTGAACTCCCGTGCCTCGGCGAGCCCGCGCGGATCCGGCAGGCCCTGGTCCGCGATCCGGAGATCGATGTCGAAACGGTTCATCGCCAGATAGCCCGCCAGCATGTCCTTCATGCCCGGCGGCGCGTGGAACCCGATGCGATGGGTGAGATTCGCGTTCCACGCGGCGTTCAGCAGGTTCCCGAACTCCAGGTTGTGGTCGGAATGGTGATGCGTGATGAACACCGCCCGCACGGCGGACAGTTCGAGCCCGGCGAGCACGAGCTGACGGCTCACGCCCATCCCGCAGTCCACCACGTACACGACGCCGTCGACGATCAGCGCGTTGGCCGGATTGCTCCGGTCGGACCGCAGTGTCGGACCGCCCTTCGTGCCCAGCGGCACCAGGTGCATACCGGTCTTCGGTACCGGCGGAGTGCCCGGCGGCTGCGGCTCGGCAGCCGAGCACGCGCCGAGCGCGAGCAGCCCGGAGGCGACACCGCCGCTCAGCATTCCCCTTCGTGACAAGACTTTCCCCATACGCGCTCCTCGACGTTCACCGACTGGCCGTCTCCGCCACCGCGAGCTCGGTTTCCCGGAACGAAGCGGGCGAGACCGCCCGCCACACCACCGCTGTCGCGGCGAGCTGCACGACCGCCGCCATCACCCATACGCCCCGCAGATTCCAGTGCGCGGCGACGAATCCCCCGGCCAGCGCGCCCAGCGGGGTCAGGCCCCAGGCCAGCGCGCGATGACTCGTCAGCACGCGGCCGAGCAGGGCGGGCGGGGTGAACCGCTGCCGGATCGACTGCGAACACACGTTCCACACCAGCACCGTGGCGGTGAGGAACACCAGGACGAGCCCGATGGCCACCGGCCACGGCGGCAGGACGGCGATCAGCACCATCACCACCATGTTGGCGGCCTGGCCGAACCGCATCGACCACGAATACCCCAGGCGCGCGACGACACGCTGGACCACGAACGACGACACGACCCAGCCGACCGCCATACAGGCGAGCAGGATTCCGTACCCGATGGCGCCGACGTGCAGCACCTGCGTCGCGTAGAGCACGAACATCGCGTTGGACGCGCTCGCCGCGAACGAGCCGAGCGCCACGCTGAGCGTCACCGACCGCAGCAGCGGTGTGCCGACCAGGTACCGCAGCCCCGCCCCGATGCCCCGCAGCGGATGCACCCCGGACACCGGCGCGGGAGCCGAACGAATTCCCCTCGCCAGCACGAACGCCGCCACCGCGAACGCCCCGGCCAGCCACGCGGGCAAGCCGGCGCCGAGCGACAACAGCAGCCCGGTCACCGGTGGGACGATGAACTGGACCACGCCGCGATCGATCACCTGCAGCCGCGCGTTGGCCGAAGCGAGCCGATCCGGCGCCACGATCTCCGGTACCAGCGCCCCGCTGGCGCCGTCGCCGAGCACCTGCGCCGAGGTGATCACGAACGCGACCACCATCAGCACCGGCAGGCTCAGCAGGCCCGCCGAGCCGGACACGGCCAGCGCCAGCGCCGCGGCGACCTGGACCGCGTAGGCCCACGCGAGCACCGTGGTCCGGCGGAACCGGTCGATCACCACACCGGCGAGCAGCGAGAACAGCAGCCACGGCGCCTGGCCGACGACGTTGACCAGCGACACCTCGCGCGGATCCGTCGTGATCGACACCGCCAGCAGCGGCAACGCCGCCAGCAGCAACCCTTCGCACGCCGAACCGGACACCGCCACCGCCTGCAGGCGCACCCACCTGCCCGTCCCCGCCATGATCGACAGTCTGCCGAATCGCGGTGCCCCGGCGAACAGTTTTTCGCGTACTCCCCCGGATGGCTCAGCCACATCGGAGGGTCCACAGTGGACGACGGACACCCCGCGGGTCGATCCGGGCTATCGTCGAGGTGGACGGACCGGACCGGAAACGGAGCAGACGATGAGCGAGAACGACGCCGGGCCGGCGCTGCCCGCACCCGGCACGCCGGAGGTCCCCGAACCGGACTACACCGAAGCGGGGGTGCCCGGCTTCGACTACGTGCGGGACCGGATCGAGAAGCGGTACACCACCGCGATCGGCTCGACCGAACTCGCCGGGATCGGCGGCGAGGAAACCGCCGAAACGCTGGACAAGAAGATCGCCGACCGGGACGAGGCCGCCAAGGACAAGCTGGCCGAGATCCGCAGGCAGCTGCGCGGCGAGTAGCCCTCAGCCGCCGAGCAGCTCGGCCCGCACCCCCAGCCCGGTGAGGAACGCGGTCGCGGCGGGCGTGCGGCTGAACCTGCTCCACACCAGGTATTCGACGCGGCCCGGCGCGTCGGTCACCGGGACGGTGACGACACCGCTGAGCTGGGGCGCGTAGGTCGACGGGAGCATGGCGACACCGAGTCCCTGCTGGATCAGCCGGGCCATGAGATCCGCGGCGGTCACCTCGAGGGCGACGTCGCGGGTCAGGCCGGCGGCGGCGAAGGCCTGATCGGACTGGGCCCGGCCCGCCGTCCCCGCCGGGAAGTCCACGAACACCTCGGCGGACAGCCGGCGCAGGTCGACGTCCGCTTCCCCGGCGAGCGCGTGCCCCGGCGGGACCACGGCGACAAGGCGATCGCGGGCCAGTTCGTGCGTGTGGACGCCTTCAGGTCGCGCGGTGGTGGGCAGGCCGAGAAGGGCGGCGTCGAGCGTGCCCTGTTTGACCTGCTCGACGAGTTCTTCACTGGCGCCCACCCGCAGGCCGATGCGTACCCGCGGATAGCTTCCGTGGAACTCGCGCAGCACGGCCGGGATGTCCACGGCCGCGACGGTGGGGATCACGCCGACGGTGAGCCGTCCCCGCACCTCGCCGACGGCGGCGGCCACCTCGGCGGCGGCGCGTTCGGCGGCGTCGAGGCACTGGCGGGCCGCGGGCAGGAAGGCAGCCCCCGCCGCGGTCAGCCGCACGCGGCGGCTGGTGCGGTCGAAGAGCCGGGCCCCGAGTTCCCGTTCCAGGCGCGCGATCTGGTGGCTGAGCGCCGACTGGACGACGAGGCAGCGCTCGGCGGCGCGGGTGAAGCTGTTCGTCTCGGCGACGGCGACGACGTACCGCAGCTGCTGGAGTTCCACGGATCTATCTTGTATCACGATAGATTCGGTGACAAACATGTGTTGGACTCATCACCGCTGGTCGGCCAAGACTGGACCCATGCGAAACCAGACGATTTCCCCAGCCTCGGGCGGCACGCTCGCCCGTACCGCGATGACCGCGCTCGCCCCGATGGTGTGGGGCACGACCTACGTGGTGACCACCGAATTCCTCCCGCCGGGACATCCGCTGTTCGCCGGGCTGCTGCGCGCACTGCCCGCCGGGCTGATCACGCTGGCGCTCACCAGGACCCTGCCGCACGGCGCCTGGTGGTGGAAGGCTGCCGCGCTCGGCGTGCTGAACATCGGGCTGTTCTTCCCGCTGCTGTTCACCGCGGCCGAACGCCTGCCGGGCGGTGTCGCCGCCACGCTGGGCGCGTCCCAGCCGATGATCGTCGCCGTGCTGGCCGTGCTCATCCTGCGCGAGCGCCCGTCCGGTAGACGGTTCGTCTGGGGCATCGCCGGCGTCGTCGGTGTCGGTCTCGTGGTGATCGGCCCGAACGCGGCGTTCGACGTCGCCGGGATCGTGGCGGGCCTCGGCGGCGCGGCCTCGATGGCGCTCGGGATCACCCTCACCAAACGCTGGGGACGGCCCGACGGTGTCGGTCCGACCGCCTTCGCCGGCTGGCAGCTCACCGCGGGCGGCCTGTTCCTGCTGCCCGTCACGTTCCTCGTCGAGGGCGCGCCACCCGCGATCGACGCGAAGGCCGCCCTCGGCTACCTGTGGCTCGGCCTGATCGGCGGGCTGCTGTCCTACGTGCTGTGGTTCCGGGGCATCACCACGCTGCCGGTCAACTCCGTCGCCGTCCTCGGCCTACTCTCGCCGATGGTCGCCGCGCTGCTCGGCGTGCTCGTGCTCGGCCAGACACTCGGCCCGATCCAGCTCGTGGGCTTCGCGCTCGCCCTCGCCGCGGTCGTCGCGGCGCAGCTCTCCCCACGCACCCGCCCGGACGCGCCGGTGCGCGACCTCGTCACGGAAGGGACTGTCCGATGAGGATCGTCGTCATCGGCGCGAGCGGAATGGTCGGTTCGCGCGTCGCCGGGGAAGCCACCCGCCGGGGACACCGGACCACCGTGGTCTTCCGCGGCGAACCACCCGCTTCGCTGCCCGCCGAGGTCACCACCGCGCGAGGCGACGCGACCGACCGCGAGCGCATGCGCGGCCTGTTCACCGGCGCCGACGCGGTCGTCGCGGCGACCCGTCCCGCACCGGGGCACGAAAACCTGGCCGCCCCGACCACGACGGCACTGCTGGACGCGGCCGCGGCGGCAGGCACCCGGCTCCTCGTCGTCGGGGGCGCCGGTCCACTGTGGACACCAGGGCGGCCGGACCTCGCGGTGCTCGACAACCCGGACTACGTGCCCACCGCGTGGCGGGACATCGCGGCGGCCAGCGTCGCGCAGCTGGACGCCTGCCGGGCACATTCCGCGGACTGGGTCTACCTCAGCCCGGCCGCGCTCCTCGAACCCGGGCCGCGCACCGGAACCTACCGGCGCGGCGGCACCACGCTCGTCACGACCGCGGACGGCACGTCCCGGATCTCCGCGGAGGATCTCGCCGTCGCCGTGCTCGACGAACTCGAAAACCCCGGCGAGGACAGGCATTTCACCGTCGGCTACTGAGTTCCGTGCCCCGGAGCCTCTTCGAACGGCACGACCAGGCGGCGGACCTCGGCGGCGATGAGGCCGGGTTCGGTCGCCGGCACCATATGCCCCGATTTCCGGGCGAGGACGTGCCTGCCGCCGGCCGACCGCGTCGCGCGATACTCGTGGGACGCGGTCGCCGCGTCGCGAACCCGCCTGCCCATCCCCGGCGCCGTCAGCGCGCCGGAGATCACCGTGACCGGGATGCCGGGCAGCTCCGGCGGGTTCCCGCGCATCGCCAGCAGATCCGGGACCACCGAGGCCAGTTCGGCGGCACGGGTGCGCATGGTGCCGACGGTGAAACCCTCCGCGCGCATGTCGCGGCGCGCGTCCTCCGGCAGCGCCGCGAGCAGCCCGCGGTAGGCGAACCCGAGCAGCCCGGCACGAGCCAGCGTCGCGCTGACCACCTGTCCGATCTTTTCCGCCCGGCGCATGGCAGGCTGGAAAATGAGGTCACAGGACTCGTCGCTCGGATCGACGAGCACCAGCCCCGAGATCCGGCCGGGCCGCGCCGCCGCGGCGAGCCGCACGATCGGCCCGCCCCAGCTGTGCCCGACAAGGATGAACGGCCCCGTCCCGAGATGATCGAGCACCGCGCCCAGGTCCGCGGCGAGCCTGTCGAGCGATCGCGGTCCCGGATCGGGCGCGCTGCGGCCGAGCCCGCTGCGGTCGTAGACCACCGCGGGGGCCCACTCGGCCACAGCCGCCTGAACCGGCGCCCAGTACGACCGGTTCGCGGCGAGGCCACCTTCGAAGACCACCGTCGGCGCATCGGCGTCCACCGGTCCCGGAAGGCGCATGAAGAACAACTCGCGCCCGTCACGGGTCGGCGCGGTTTCGGCGGTTCCCTGGCTGTGCCCCACCTGCTTCACTCCCCCAGCTCCGTCCTCCACTTGCCAGGAGAGGCTAACCTAACCTCCGAAGTCTTGGCGAGTCAGCTCAACGAGGGACGCCGTGGAGGCTTTGAGAGGCGACGAGGGCGTCCCCGGGGGGATCCATACTTGTCTTGAACGCTCCTCCGCTGGGGACGTTGATCGTCCTGAACGGAGCGTTCACGACGTACCTCACTGCGCCGCTCAGACCCCTGTGCACAGGAAGGCACGGCACACAGGGAGTTCATGGTGGCCGAGCAGCCTTCTCAGCTTCGGCAGCTTGCCGTTCGTGCCGCGGCCAGGTCGTCATCGACAGTCGAAATCCTTACACCCCAACAGGATCACTCCACGCAGCCACCGAGTCCCCACCTGGACCAGGAGCAGATTTCACCTGATCGTGTCGAACATATGTTCTAGCTCCTACGGTAGGATGGTGATGTGTCCGAGAACCTGTCCACTCTGGAACCGCCGCAGGAGCTGTGGCGGCGATCCGGTCGTGCACTCGCCGACGAAGTGCGTACCCGACTGGAGTCCTTGTGGCGCTTGGACGCTGAACTCGGCCAGTTCCTCGCGGAGATCGAGTCGCGTGGCGTCTCCGAGTTGTACGGGTATGGGTCGACAGCGGCTTGGTTCGCGCACATGGCACGAATGTCGCGCGGTGAAGCCAAAAAGTACCTCGATCGCGCCCACGGGTTGAACCCCGGTCGCAATATCGACGGTAGCGAACTCCCCGCCACCGCGCCAGCAACCAGAGCCGCCGCCCTCGACGGCGAGATCGGCCCGCACCACAGCGACCGGATCCTCCAGTTCCTCAAGAAGGTTCCTTCCTTTGTGTCCGAAGAGGACAGAAGCAGCGCCGAGAAGATCCTGGTGGAGCTGGCCCGGCACGCCACACCGCAGGAAGTGGTCAAGGCCGCCGACGAGATCCTCGCCCGCATGGACCAGGACGGGAAGCCCCCGAAGGACCCGGATCCGCCGGAGCGCAAGCCCGAGTTGCGGTTGCGGCAACGGAAAGACGGCTGGTTCGACATCGACGGACAGCTCGACCCCATCACCGGAACCCGCCTCAGCACGATCCTCGACCCGCTGGCCACACCCCGGCCCGCCGGGGAAGACAAATGGCCCGACCTGCGGTCGCCGTCCCAGCGGTACGGGGAAGCCTTCGGCGAGACGATCGCCATGCTCGCCAACGTTCCCGACGTGCCTGGTGGCGACCGCGCCCAACTCCTGGTCACGGTCACGCTGGACGACTTGAAATCGAAGCTGGGTACGGCGTGCCTGGACATGGTCAGCACCATCACCGCAACCGAGGCCCGTATGCTGGCATGCGACTGCCAGGTCATCCCGGCAGTGCTGGGCACCAAGGGCGAACCGCTCGACCTCGGCCGCGCCAAACGACTCGTCACCCCCGCGCTACGCAAAGCGCTGGTCATCCGGGACGGCGGCTGCGCTTTCCCAGGGTGTCATCGCAAACCCCGACATTGCGACGCCCACCACGTGGTCGCGTGGATGAACGGCGGACACACCGTCCTCCGGAATCTCGTGCTGCTCTGCGGCACGCACCACCGGCTGCTACACAAAGCCGACTGGAAAGTCCGCATCGCCGAAGACGGACTACCCGAATTCATCCCGCCAGATTACGTGGATCCGCTACGCACACCCCGAAGAAACAACCTCCACCAACCCATCTCCAGCTAAGTCCCGTAGCCGTTCCAGACTGGAGAGTCTGGCTCCGGGGCCTGTAAAAGTTCGTTTCACGACCCCAGGACGGGGCCTGCCGGAGAAACGGCAGGCCCCTCCGGCTGCTTCGTCAGCAAAGAAGAACAGAAACAAGGTGAGCAAGGAACAACGCGCGAAGATCGACGCGATGCTGCGGCAGCCCCGGCCCGAGGGACCTCGATCGGTCGAGGAGATCCGTGCCGGATTCAGAGCACTGATGGCCGGGATGCTCGTCCCGGCCGGGATCCGTACCCGGACCGAGACACTCGGTGACCGGCCCGCGGTGCTCGTCGAACCGGCCGACGACGCGAAGGCCAGGACAACCGCGAAGGCCGGGACGATTCTGTACTTCCACGGCGGCGGTTTCGTGTACGGATCACCCGAGACGGCGATGTCGCTGACGGGGAACCTGGTGGCCAAGACCGGATTCAGGGCCTTCTCACTGGACTACCGGCTCGCTCCCGAACATCCGTTCCCGGCCGCGATCGAGGACACGCTGAGCGCCTACCGCGCACTGCTCGACAGCGGCGAAGATCCTTCGGCCATCGCGTTCGCCGGTGATTCCGCAGGCGGCGGTCTCACCGTCACGACATGCCTCGCCGCCCGTGACGCGGGTTTGCCGCTGCCTGCCGCGATCGTGGCGTTCTCCCCCGGGCTCGACGCCACCAGGACCGGGGAAAGCATGGACACCAAGGCGGATCTCGATCCGCTCCTCACCCGCGAGGGAATGGCCCACACGGGAGCCATGTACCTCGCCGGGGCCGACCCGCACCAGCCACTGCTCAGCCCCGCGATCCTCGCCGACCTGACGGGCTTCCCGCCGATGCTCCTGCAGGCGGGCACGAACGAACTGATCCTGGACGACTCCACCCGCCTGGCCGCGCGCGCCCTCGATGCCGGGGTGGACGTCATCCTCGACATCACCGCCGACGTGCCCCACGTGTTCCAGTCGTTCACCGGCATCCTGGACGAGGCCGATCAGGCACTGGACCGCGCCGCCCTCTTCCTCACCCAGCACCTGTCATAGGGAGCGCTGTCCGAGTTCGCGCCAGGCCTCGCGGCGGCGGCGCTGCGCGGCGGGGTCGGCGACCGGCGCGGCCGCCAGCAGCCGCTGGGTGTAGGGGTGGACCGGCGCGCTGAGCACCGCCTTCGTCGGGCCCTGTTCGACGACGTGACCGCGGTGCATCACGGCGACCCGCGTGGCGAGTTGCTCGATCACCGCGAGGTCGTGGCTGATGAACAGGCAGGCGAACCCGAATTCGTCCTGCAGCGAGCGCAGCAGTTCGAGGACGCGGGCCTGGATGGTGACGTCGAGGGCGCTGGTCGGTTCGTCGGCCACCAGCAGGTCCGGCCGCAGGGCCAGCGCCCTGGCGATGCAGACCCGCTGACGCTGCCCGCCGGACAGCTCGTGCGGGTACCGGGTGTGCAGCGCGGGCGAGAGCTGGACGGCGTCGAACAGTTCCGCGACGCGTTTGTCCACATCGGACCCTCGCAGCAGGCGGTGCAGCCGGATCGGGGTCGCCACGCTCTCGCCGACCGGCATCCGGGGATTGAGCGCCGACAACGGATCCTGGAAGACCACGCCGATCCGCCGCCGCAGTGCCTTGGCCGCCCGCCCCCGGACGCGGGCGATGTCGGCACCGCCGATCCGGACCGTTCCCGCGGTGGGCGGGATCAGGCCGGTGACGGCGCCGGCGACGGTGCTCTTCCCCGAGCCGGATTCGCCGACCAGCCCGAGGATCTCCCCCGGCTCCACGTGCAGGCTGACGCCGTCGGCGGCGCGGACGGCCAGCGACCGGAAGCGGCCCCGGTAGGTGACGGACAGGTCTTCGACCGTCAGCAGGGGCGAGTCCGCCGGCACGTCGGGGACCGATTGCGTGGCCGGGTGTTCCGCGGCGACGTTACTAATCCGATCAAAAGTAGGCGGATACGGGCCGCAGCCGACCTGCTCGTAGGTACCCGTTTCCGCCGTGACTGTGGTCGAATTAGTAACGAACGGCGCAGTATGTCCCGGCGCGAGCACCGGTTCGGCCGCCAGCGCGCGTTCCACCCCTTCGGTGGCGACCGCGCCGAGGGAGACGACCGAGCCGAGGAGCTGCCGCGTGTAGTCCTCGCGCGGCTCGGTGAAGATCGAGGTGACGTCGTTCTGCTCGACGACCTGGCCGCCGTACATCACCACGACGCGGTCGGCGAGATCCGCGACCACGCCCATGTCGTGGGTGATCAGCAGGATCGCCGTGCCGAGGCGCTGCCCCAGATCCCGCAGCAGTTCGAGGATTTCGGCCTGCACGGTGACGTCCAGTGCCGTGGTCGGCTCGTCGGCGATGAGCAGGCTCGGCTCGTTCGCGACCGCCATCGCGATCACGACCCGCTGCAACTGCCCGCCGGACAACTCGTGCGGGTACGACCGGAATCGTTGCTCCGGCGAGGGAAGCCCGACGAGCCCGAGCAGGTCGATCGCCTTGCGCCTGGCCTCGGCTGGCGAGACCGGCTGGTGCACCCGGATGGCCTCGGCCAGCTGGTCGCCGATCGAGAACACCGGGTTCAGCGCGCTCATGGGTTCCTGGAACACCATGCCGACGTCGTTGCCGCGCACCGCCCGCAGTTCGGCGGGGCTCATCGCGAACAGGTCCCGCCCCGCCAGCAACGCCCGGCCGCTCACCTCCGCGTTCGCCGGGAGCAGGCCCAGCAACGACATCGCGGTGACGGTTTTGCCCGAGCCGGACTCCCCGACCACGGCGACGACTTCACCGGCGCCCACCGTGTAACGGACCGAGCGCACCGCGCGCGTCGCACCGAACGAGACCGAAACGTCGTGCAGCTCCAGCAAAGCGGCCTCGCCGACCGGCCGGGCCGACTCGGTCGGCGAGGCCCCGGTCACTGGATCAGCCCGAACTGCCGGTGATCCGCGTAGGCCGGGAACCGGCCGATCACGACGTTGCCGAACTTCGACCCGTGCAGGAACGAGTTGCGGGTGTAGATGAGCGGCACGACCGCCGAATCGGCGAGGATCTTCTTGTCCAGCTCGACCCATTTCTTCGCGGCCGCCGCCGGGTCGATCGTGGCCTGCGCCTCGGTGATCAGCCGATCCACCTCGGGGTTGTTGTACCGCGACTCGTTGTACCCGCCGTTGCCGATTTCGGTCGACTGGAACAGTGGCTGGATGTTGGCGTTGGCGCTCGGGATGTCCGGCTGCCACGAGGTCAGCGTCAGGTCGAAGTCCGAGAGGCCCTTGGTGTCCACTTCGGACGTATAGGTGTCCTCGTCCAGCGCCTTGATGGTGATCTTGATACCCGCCCTGGCGAGCGAGGCCTGGATCGCGGCCGCCTTCTCCGGGAAGCTGTTCTCGTTCTTGGTCGCCAGCACCAGTCCGTCGAGGCCGTTCGGCAGACCCGCCTCCGCCAGCAGCTGCTTGGCCTTCTCCGGATCGCCTTCCGGTTTCGCCGGATACAGGTCGAACTGCTCGCGGCCCGCGATGCCCGGCGTGATCAGCGTGGTCGCGATGTCCCCGGCCAGCCGCGCGCTGCCCGCACTCGCGACCTGGTAGGCGGCCTTGTCCACGGCGTACTGGAAAGCCTTGCGTACCTTGGGATCGGTGAGCTTGCCGCGCTGGGTGTTCAGCGAAAGATAGGCCAGCGCTCCGGATTCCGAGGTGACCAGCCGGGACTTCGCCGAGGCGCTGGCCTGGATCTGCGCCAGCTGGGCGGGCGAGGCGAAGGAGAGACCGAACGCGGCCTGGTCGTTGCCGCTGTCGTCGATCAGCCGCTTGGAGATCACCGTGGTGTCCTGGCCGAGCTGGGTCACGATGGTGTCCGGGTTCGCCTGGCGCGTGTCGTCGGACTTGCGATCCCAGTTCGGGTTGCGGACCAGCCGCGCTTCCTTGCCCCGCTCGTACTTCTCCACCTGGTAGGGCCCGGACGTGATCGGGTGATCGCCGTAGTTCGGCTCGGCGCCCTTGCCCTTCGGCACCGGCGCGAACGCGGGGGTGCTGGCGACCCAGTTCCAGTCACCGTAAGGACGCGAGAGGTGGAAGACGATGGTCTTGTCGTTCGGGGTCTGGATCGTGTCCAGTTCCTTGCCGCCGTCGAAGGGACCCTTGTACGCCAGACCCGGCGAGAGCAGATCCTTGTGGTAGCTGAGACCGCCCGAGAACGGGGCGGCGAACGACCGCTCGAGTCCCCATTTGACGTCCTCGGCCCTGATCGGCGTGCCGTCGCTGTATTTCAGGTTGTCCTTCAGGGTGAACGTCCAGGTCTTGCCACCCTCGCTCGGCGTGCCGGTGTCGGTGGCCAGATCGGGGACGATCGTGGTGTCCTGCCCCGGCGCGACCTTCCACGAGGTCAGCCTGCGGTGCACGAAACTGAGTGCCGAGACCACCAGGTTCGAGCTCTTCGCCGGGTCGTACTGCTGCGAAGGCGCGTCGGACAGCAGATAGATCGTGCCGCCCTGCTTCACGCTCCCGGCCTGGCCCGACGGCTGGTCGTTCGCGCCGCAGGCGGTGAGCGCCGTGGCGGCGACCACCGCCCCGGCGACGACCTTCAGCACGCGTTTCATGGGTTCCCCTCTCAGGTCAGCCGCGCTCGCGGATCGAGCGCGCCGTAGCACAGGTCGACAAGGAAGTTCACGACCGTCACGAGCACGGCGGAGAACAACGTCACGCCGAGCAGGACGGGCAGGTTCATCGAAGCGATGCCGTCGACGAGCAGCCTGCCGACGCCCGCCATGCCGAAGATCCGTTCGGTGATCACGGTTCCGGCGAGCAGCGCGCCGAGGTCCACGCCGAACACGGTGATCACCGGCAGCAGGACGTTGCGCAGCGCGTGCCTGCCGATCACCTTCCGCTCGGTGAGGCCCTTGGCCCGCGCGGTGCGGATGAAGTCCTCGCCCAGCGTCTCCAGCATCTGGCCGCGGGTCAGCCGCGCGTAGATCGCGGCGTGCAGGAACGCCAGCACCAGCCACGGCAGCACGAGATGCCAGGCCCATTGCACGGGGTTTTCGGCGATCGGGACGTAGCCGGACTTCGGCATCATGTCCAAAGCGAACGCGAAGATCGTGATACCGATCATCCCCGCGAGATAGGCGGGCATCGACACACCGGCCATCGCGATCCCCATCGTGATCCGGTCCCAGGCCGTGCCACGGCGCAGCGCGGAAAGCACGCCGAGGCCGACGCCGGTGACGATCCAGAGCACCGCGGCCCCTGCCGCGACCGAGAAACTCACCTCGATCCGGCCACCGATCTCGGTCAGTACCGTGACGTTGTTCTGGAAGTCGTAGCCGAAGCACGGCGCCGCGCAGTGGATCGCGGCGGTCCCGGTGCCGAAGGTCCGCCCGGCGAAGATTCCCGCGACGAAGTCGAGGAACTGCCGGTACCACGGCACGTCGAAACCCATGAACTCCTTGGCCAGCGCCAAACTCTCCGGCGAGCACGGCCTGCCGCAGGCCATCCGGGCCGGGTCCGCGGGCAGCAGGTAGAACACCACGAACGTGATGAAGGTGACGATCAGCAGGACGAAAGCCATCCCGGCGAACCGGGTCAGCACGAACCGGGCGGTGCGCATCAGCCCCGTCCTCCCGAGCGCGGGTCGAGGGTGTCACGGATGCCGTCGCCGACGACGTTGAACGCGCACGTGACCAGGAACAGCAACGCACCGGGGAACAGCAGGTACATCGGGTCGGTCTGGAAGTAGTCGATCGCGGTGCTGATGGTGCGGCCCCAGCTCGGGGTCGGCGGCAGGACACCGACGCCGAGGAACGACAACGCCGCCTCGCTGCCGATCATCGACGGGATGCTCAGGCTCGCGACGACGATGATCGGTGCCCACAGGTTGGGAAGCAGCTCACGGGAGAACACGTGCCATGGCCCGCCGCCCAACGCCTTCGCCGCCGACACGAAGTCGCGCTTGCCGAGTGTCAGTGCCTGCGCCCGCACGATCCGCGCGACCCGCGGCCAGCCGAACAGTCCCAGCACCACGATCAGCAGCAGCTGCCGGGGGAACTCGACCGGGGCGACCGCGCCCAGCGCGATCATGAAGATCAGGTACGGGAACCCGAGGATCACGTCCGCGGTCCAGGTGACCAGGCGGTCCCACCAGCCGCCGAGATAGCCGGCGCTCGCCCCGATCAGCACGCCCAGCAGGGTGGCGAGCACGGTCGCGCCGAGCCCGACCAGCAGCGAGGTCCGCGCGCCGTGGGCGACCAGCGCGAACAGGTCGATACCGGTCAGCGGTTCGACGCCGAACCAGTGCGCCGCGCTGATCCCGCCGAGCGGGCCCGCCGGGAGTCCGGTCGGCCCGAGGTTCCCGATGTCCGGCTGGAGACCCTGCCCCTCGATCAGCGTCAGCAGATCGGCCGCGACGGCCAGGAACACGATCAGCACCACCACGATGGCGCAGACCAGAGTCCAGCGGCCGGCGCGGATCGCGCGCCACAGCGCGGCGGGCACCGAGCGCACCACCGTCGGCGGAGCGCCCTCGGCGGACGGCAGAGGGTCGGGCACGGCACCTACTCGGGTTCATCTGATCGGGTGACAGACACGGACCCTAGGGAAAGAATCTTCCCGAACCCACTCCCCCAGAGACCGTCCCAGCCGGTGGACATCGTGGTAACGCGCGCTGTCCCAGTAACCGGTACCGGTACGGTCAGCGAGCGTAGCGCGTCGCGCGAAGGCACCGGAAGCCCCGAATCACCCGCCGTCGCCGCCTTTTCCGTGGCGGAATCGAGTTGTCCCCGTTGCGATGATCAACGCATGACGCAACCCGTTCTGCACACCCCGCGGCTGAAGCTGGTGCCGCTGGCCGACGAGCATCTCGGCCTGGAGATCGAACTGGACTCCGATCCCGAGGTGATGCGCTATCTCGACGGCCGGGCCTCCTCGCGCGCCGAAGTCGAAGCGGCGCACCGCCGTCGGCTCGCCGCGGCGCTCGAGGTGCCCGGTCTCGGCCTGTGGGCCGGTTTCGACGAGGAGGGGTTCGTCGGCTGGTGGCTCCTGCGCCCGCCCCACGGCCCGGACCAGCCCCAGGTCGACGGCGAGGCCGATCTCGGTTTTCGGCTGCTGCGCCGCCGATGGCGCCGCGGCTACGCCACCGAGGGCGCGCGCGAACTCATCCGCTACGGCTTCGCCGAACTCGGGCTCGACCGCATCTTCGCGCAAACACTGGCCGTCAACACGCCTTCGCGCGCCACCATGGCCGCCGCCGGGCTCTCGTTCGTCCGCGCCTTCCCGTGTTCTGGAGGCGACGAGAATCTGGTGCCCGGCATCGCCCAAGGTGAGGTCGAGTACGAAATCACCCGCGCCACATGGCAAAACGGGACCGGCCGGCGCTCCTGAGCCGGACTCGGGAGCGGGAGAAATCCGCAGCGGTCACGAGGACGGTTCGTAGGCGAGATTGGGCCGCAGCCAGTGCTCGATCTCGGCCACATCGAGGCCGCGGCGCCGCGCGTAGTCCTCGATCTGGTCGCGGCCAAGCCGTCCCACGGTGAAGTACCGCGAGTCCGGATGCGCGAAGATCAGCCCGCTGACACTGGCCGCCGGGGTCATCGCGAACGACGTCGTCAAGCCCATCCCGATGGCTTCGGCGTCGAGCAGTTCGAACAGCTGCCGTTTGAGGCTGTGGTCGGGGCTCGCCGGGTAGCCCAGCGCCGGGCGGATGCCGCGGAACCGTTCGGCGTGCAGGTCTTCGAGCGCGGGTTCGGCGCCGGGCTCGAACCAGTCGCGGCGGGCCTTCAGGTGGAGGTACTCCGCGAACGCTTCCGCGAGCCGGTCGGCCAGCGCTTTCACCATGATCGCGCGGTAGTCGTCGTGCTCGGCCTCGTACGTGGCGGCGAGGTCCTCGGCGCCGTGGATGGCCACCGCGAAGCCGCCGAGATGGTCGCCCTCGGGCGCGACGTAGTCCGAGAGGCAGCGGTTCGGCCGCCCTGCGGGCTTTTCGGTCTGCTGACGCAACATCGGGAACTCGACGCCGTTCCCGAGCAGGATGTCGTCGCCCTTGGCTTGCGCCGGCCAGAAGGCGTAGGCACCCTCGGCCCGGAAAAGCTCCTTCTCGACGATCTCGTCGAGAAGGACGTTCGCCTCGTCGTACAGCTCACGGGCGACCGGCTGGTCCAGGATGGCCGGATACTTGCCCTTCAGTTCCCACGCCAGGAAGAAGAACTGCCAGTCGATCATCTCGCGCAATTCGGCCAGGCCGGGCCGGACGACCCGCAGCCCGGTGAAAGCGGGCGTCGGGACGTCGTCGAACGAGACACGCTCGGGATTCGCGCGCGCCTGTTCCAGGGTCAGCAGCGGGCGCTGTTGCCGGTTCGCGTGCTGCTCGCGCAGGCGTTCCTGTTCCTCGCGGTTGGCCACCGCGAGGGTCTCGGCGCGCTCGGGGTCGAGCAGATCCGAGACGACACCCACCACACGCGACGCGTCGAGCACGTGCACGGTCGTCCCGTCGTAGGCCGGGGCGATCCGCACGGCGGTGTGCTGCCGCGAGGTGGTGGCGCCGCCGATCAGCAGCGGCAGCTTCAGCCCGCGCCGCGCCATTTCCGTGGCGACGTTGACCATCTCGTCCAGCGACGGGGTGATCAGTCCGGACAGCCCGACCGCGTCGGCGCCTTCGGCGATCGCGGTGTCGAGGATCTTCCCCGCCGGGACCATCACCCCGAGGTCGATGACCTCGTAGTTGTTGCAGCCCAGCACGACGCCGACGATGTTCTTGCCGATGTCGTGCACGTCGCCCTTCACCGTCGCGAGCACGACCTTTCCGTTGCCGTGCCCGGAAACGACGTTGCCCGCGAGCCGGGCCTGTTCCTTCTCCTCCTCCATGAACGGTTCGAGGTAGGCGACGGAGCGCTTCATCACGCGTGCGCTCTTGACCACCTGCGGCAGGAACATCTTGCCCGAGCCGAACAGGTCGCCGACGATCTTCATCCCGTCCATGAGCGGGCCCTCGATCACTTCAAGGGGACGCGCCATGGCCTGCCGGGCTTCCTCGGTGTCGTCCTCGATGAAGTCGACGATGCCGTGCACGAGCGCGTGCGAGAGCCGCTCCGCCACCGGCGCCTCGCGCCACGACAGATCCACCTCGCGGCGGGTGCCCCGGCCGCTGACCGTCTCGGCGAAGGAAACCAGCCTGTCGGTGGCGTCCGGCCGCCGGTCGAACAGCACGTCCTCGACGAGTTCGAGCAGGTCGGCGGGAATGTCCTGGTAGACCGCGAGCTGCCCGGCGTTGACGATGCCCATGTCCAGCCCGGCCTTCACGGCGTGGAAGAGGAACGCCGAGTGCATCGCCTCGCGCACGACGTTGTTGCCGCGGAAGGAGAACGACAGGTTCGAGATGCCGCCGCTGGTGTGCGCGCCGGGACACCGCTCCTTGATCCGCGGCAGCGCGTCGATGAACGCCTTCGCGTAGCCGTTGTGCTCGGCGATGCCGGTGGCGACCGCGAGCACGTTGGGGTCGAAGATGATGTCCTCGCCCGCGAACCCGGCCTGCTGGGTGAGCAGATCGTAGGCACGGGCGCAGATCTCCACCTTGCGGTCGGCGGTGTCGGCCTGGCCCTGCTCGTCGAAGGCCATGACCACCACCCCGGCGCCGTAGTCACGGATACGCCGCGCCTGCGCCAGGAACTGCTCCTCGCCCTCCTTCAGGCTGATCGAGTTGACGATTCCCTTGCCCTGCACGCATTTGAGCCCGGCTTCCAGAACCGTCCACTTGGAACTGTCGATCATGATCGGGATCCGGGCCACCTCGGGCTCGGTCGCGATCAGGTTCAGGAACGTGGTCATCGCCTGCTCGCTGTCGAGCAGGTCGGCGTCCATGTTGACGTCGAGCACGTTGGCGCCGCCGCGGACCTGCTCCAGCGCGACGTCCACGGCGGCCTGGTGATCGCCCGCCTCGATGAGCTTGCGGAACCGCGCCGAACCGGTGACGTTGGTCCGCTCCCCGATCATCGCGAACCCGGTGTCGTCGCCGATCTCCCACGGTTCGAGACCGCTGAACCGGGTACGCGCCGCCGGTGCCGGGACCGGCCGGGGAGCCGCGCCGCGCACCGCCTTCGCGATCTCGGCGATGTGCTCCGGAGTGGTGCCGCAGCAACCGCCCACGATGTTCGCCATCCCGGCCGCGGCGAAGTCGCCGAGCAGGCTGCCCGTCTCCGGCGGGGTCTGGTCGTAGCCGCCGAACGCGTTCGGCAGGCCCGCGTTCGGGTGACAGGCGGTGTAGGTGCCCGCGAGCCGGGACAGTTCGGCGATGTGCGGCCGCATCTCCTCGGCACCCAGCGAGCAGTTCACGCCGACGACCAGCGGCGCGGCGTGCTCGATCGAGCGCCAGAACGCCTCGACGGTCTGCCCGGACAGCGTGCGGCCGCTCAGGTCCACGATCGTCACGGAGATCCACAGCGGCAGGTGCGGCGCGACCTCGCGGGCAGCCGCGATCGCCGCCTTCGCGTTGAGCGTGTCGAAGATGGTCTCGACGAGCAGCAGATCGACACCGCCGTCGGCCAGCGCCTGGATCTGCTCGGCGTACGAGGCGTACACGTCGTCGAACGACACCGCCCGGTACGCGGGGTCCTCCACCTTCGGGGACAGCGAAAGCGTGACGTTGAGCGGCCCGATCGACCCGGCGACGAACCGGCCGCCGAACTCGTCCGCGGCCTGGCGGGCCAGCTCGGCGGCGCGCAGGTTCATCTCGCGGACCAGCGATTCCATCCCGTAGTCGGCCTGGCCGATGCTGGTCGCGGTGAAGGTGTTGGTGGTGGTGACGTCCGCGCCCGCGGCGAGATACTGGCGGTGCACGTCGAGGACCACGTCCGGCCGGGTGAGATTGAGCAGGTCCGGGTCGCCGGTGACGTCCTTCGGGTGCTCGGTGAACCGGTCGCCGCGGTAGTCGGCCGGGGTCAGCCCCGCGTTCTGGAGCATCGTGCCCCACGCGCCGTCCAGCACCACCACGCGCTGGTCCAGCAGCTCCCGCAATGCCGTCTCGCCCGTCGCGGCCACAGCCCACCTCCCGTTACAGGGAGGCGCCCTTGCGGATGATGGTGCGAGCCGAGCGTGGCGGGCCTTCGCCCGTTGCAGCGCCTCTCGGCTCGGTACCCAGGGTAGTGGGCGACGCAAGCCGCGCGCCAACCTTCCCACTGTTCGCGCGCCACGACACGGCGAGCGCGGAGCGATCATCTGAGTACTGGGAGTACTTCCCGCGACCATCGTGGGCACGGCAGAATGGAACCCTTGTAGCTCTTCTTCTCCAGCGACGATGCTGCCGCCGATTTCCCCTCGAAAAATCCGGCGGACAGTTTCACGCCGTGCCCCCGCTGCCGAACGGAGTGAAACCTGCCATGTTCGTGATCTCCACCCGGGCGATGTACCCCTGGATCGCCGAGGTCGCCGGCAACGCCGTGACCTTCCGCCGCGCCCCGGAGGCCGACCAAGCCCATCCCGAATACCGCCTGCCCCGCGTCTGGAGCGGGCACGGCCTCGCCATGCCGGAGGCCGACCTCCCCGGGTTCGCCATGGCGCTCGCGGAGGTGATGCGGTCGCCGAACTACTGGAACGCGCGCGCCGCCCAGGACGATCCCCGGGTGAACGACACCGAACTGTGGTCGGAGCCCTGGTACGACGTCGACGACGAATTCGTGTACATCAGCGGTCCGTGCGGGCAGGCGGGCGCCGATCCCGGGTACCGGCCCGGCCGTGCCTTCGCGATCTCCCTGCCGCACGTCCGCGGGCTGCGGGTCCGGGTCGCCGCGTACGTCCGCGCCCACGGTGGCCTCCGGCCTGTCGCCCGAACGCACTGAGGTCTACGAGGACGGCCAGTTTCCGAGGACGGTGTCGAGGGCGTCCAGAGCCCGCGCCCACGACGCGTCCGCCCCGCGCGAGGTGTGCCGGAACCCGCCCGCGCGCTCCAAGCTCACGTAGCCGTGGAACGTGCTGTGCAGCAGCCGTACCGCGTCCGTCTGGTCGGGCTCGGAAAGCGCGTAGCCGCGCAGGATCGCCCGGGTCAGCTCGGCATGCCTGCGCGCGGCGGCGGGGTCCGCCGACTTCTCGTCGAGGTCGTACTGCATCGCGGCGTACCTCCCCGGATGCTTCTTCGCGTAGTCGCGGTAGGCGTTCGCGAACGCCACAAGCGCCGCCTTCCCCGCCCGCCCCGCCAGCGCGTCGGCGGCCTTGTCGGCGAGTTCGGTCAGCGCCAGCGCCGCCACGCGCGTCTTCAACTCCCGCGCGTTCCTGATGTGCGAGTACAGGCTCGCGTCCTTGACACCGAAGCCGCGTGCGAGCGCGGAGACGGTCACGTTCTCGAAGCCGACTTCGTCGGCCAGGTCCGCCGCCGCCCTGGTCAGGCGTTCGGCGGTCACCCCAGCGCGTGCCATGCGTCGCCCTTTCGTTCCTAGGGTATTAAACCATTTGCCTAGGAACCCTAGGAAGAGTTAGCTTTCCGGTATGAGACCCGTAACCGAGCGCGAGATCCGCGCGTCGTTCGTCAACTGCAGCAAGGGCGAGGCGAAGCGGCTGGCCGTGCCCCGGGATCTCGCCACCTGGCCGTGGGACGACCTGGACTTCCTCGGCTGGCGGGACCCCGCCTCGCCGGACCGCGCCTACCTGGTCACCGAGTCCGGCGACGGACTGGTCGGTGTCGCGTTGCGCCGGGCCACCCCGCCCGCCGGGGTCGCGCGGAGCAACCTCTGCTCCCTGTGCCTGACCACGCATTCGGGCGGTGGCGTTTCGCTGATGACGGCACGCAAGGCGGGCAAGGAGGGTCAGCAGGGCAATTCGGTGGGGTCGTACTTCTGCACCGATCTGGCGTGTTCGCTCTACCTGCGCGGCAAGAAGAAGGTCGCGTCCGGTGAGCGGATCCGCGAATCCCTGACGCTGGAAGAGCAGATCGAACGGGCCAAGACCAAGCTCGCCGCGTTCCTGGCCAAGGTCGCCGCATGACCGGCTGGATCACCACCCCGATCAGCGCGGGCCTCGTGTTTGGTGGGGGGGGAAGGGGGCGCCCCGCACACCCGGGGGGGGGGGCTCGGGGTGCCCCCGCCGGGGGGGCACGGGTTGGCGCCCCCCACAAA